>JBCCEO010000311.1:0-8513 GCA_039030255.1 Planctomycetota bacterium
CCCAGATCGCGTCGAAACGCGGATCGTCGACTTGAATCAGAGAACCATCCGGATTGCGATAGGCCAAACCAAAAGACTTGAAGACTTTGACACCACTGATTCCCTTTTTCGCCGCTTCTTCCAGTTGCATCACGGTATGTCGGGAAAAACCCGGCTGATGACAACTCCAACTTTCAGGCTTATCACGCGATCCGCTGCCAACCCAATCGACGTTGGCGTAGATGGCAAAACGATTACGGTAGTCAGTCCACAAATACTTCATGTGCTCCTCGAGTCGACTCCCAAGCCGACCATCCAGACTGACGCAGAGGGCAATATTGTTGCGATCCATGAGCTCCACAAAGGCCTTAAGTTGATCGGGATCATGCCTTAGACGATTGAAGAAGTGGGAGTGCGCGTCGACGACTGGAAACTTGGCCTGCTTCAAATCCGTGAACTTGCCTTGCACTCGTGGCCTAGGAAAGAAATCCTTGAGCGGCAATTCGCTGTCGATCACCTCGGCTATTTTCTGGGCTTGCTCCGGTGCAGAACTATCTTGCGCGCTCGTTATCGCCACTGACCATCCAAGCAGTCCGATCACCCAAATGGCCGATGGTGCGGAACTTGCAAGTGTTGATAGAGATGCAGACATGCAAGAAATTCGTTTCAAATTGAAGTGCCTTAGGTGGGTCTATATCGCCAACTTTGCTGCGCTGATGTCGGCCTCTACGGTCTACTCCGCTCGCAGCACCTTGTCGACCTGCTGCGCTAACAAGCGTCCTAGGTCCAGAATACCAGCCGAATCTAGCACCAAACGCTTCTTCTGGGGCGGAAGATCGAAGGCTTTTACGTGAATCGTACTTTCGTCGCCACCACAAAACTCAGCAACAGCCGAGACGACATCAATATTGTTGACGCGTTCCGCGTCCGTCGGCCGTTGCTGTGAAACGATCCAGTGAAGTTCTGGATCCTCTAAATCTTGGCGTGACTTGGAAATCATATCCTGCAGCCAACCAGCAACTTTTTGGCGATAGGGCGGCATCGACATCTCATTTTCGCCAACGTGATAAACAACGCTCGACAATTCAACTTCAAAGCCTGCTTCGCGAATCTCCTGCATGGATTGCTTGATGAAAGCTATAAAGCTCGGATACAAATTGCGTGATTTTGCCATACTCCCTTCAGGCGTCCAATCGATCAACTGCGAACCGCTATGCGTAAACTTGGCGATCGCAATTTTTGCCTGGCCCAACTTGAGTAACTCAGGTCCAAATGTCAGTTCTGGCCCGAAAGTATCGTAATAGCCAGAGGGCTGCAAATCCTGCCAGCCCTGCGATCTCTTGTAGCCACCGCCGATACTGAATTTGAAAGGGATCGCCGAATTGGGCGTCATCAACGCCTGCTCCTCTTGGGTTCCTGCACTTAAGTCTTGCACAAAGGAACGTTCACCCTCCATGTTGCGATGCCCAGCTAGGATGATCAGCCTCACTTTTTGCTTGCGATCCCAATTCCAACGATGTGCGTTTGTTTTTTCTGGCGGCAAGAGATTCCGAGTTTTTAAGTAGCTCCGCGCGTAATTCACCCCTTGTTCAAGTTGTCCCAATGTGCCGTAATGATAGTGCAATCCAACAGGATTTCCGATCTCGACACCGATGTGCGAAGTGCGAACATAGAAAGCTCGGTCGTCCGCAGCAGCGACTTCCTTTTGCCCCAAACTAATTGCATACATCCGCGGCCGAAGGTCCATTCCCCAAATCGTTTTGGTACACAATTCGCCGATAAAGAAGGGTAAGTCAGGCTCCTGCAAATCCTGACGCCAGCGGCTGAGAAAATTGGCTAGATTCTTCCCGTAGTTTTCCATGTACTCGGCGTTAAACATATCGTTCTCGCCTTGATGCCAAACAAACCCAGCCAACTCATAGGTTATCCCTTTTGCCCTGAGTTCTGCGAGGCAGGACTGAATATAATCCAACGCGAGAGGATACATTTCGAAGCCCTGCGGCTCGTCCGGATTCCAGTCACCTCCCAGGTGCGTTCCTCCGGCGGCAATCTTGATGATCGCGATTTTGCCTGCGGAATGTCGTCTCAGTTCACGGGCAAAGCTCAGTTCTGGCCCAACGATATCGTCAACCGGTTGCAAGCCGGTCCAGCCTTCGGACTTCTTCTTGTTTTCACGGCCAATACAGTAAGAAAAAAGAACTTCGCTCTGTTCTGATTCCAATCCGCGAAACGGGGGAAAGCTCTGGATATCCTCGACGCGAGAATCCGAGCCAACCATATTGGATTGCCCAGCAAAAATGAAAACCTTAACTGGTTCCTCTTGCGGTTGTCCATTCGCCAAACCACATCCGAGTAAGCCCAATAGTACGGCGATGAAGTTTCGAGAAAAAAGATGCATGTGGTAGTTCAATTTAGAAAGAGAGTGGCGTTTCATGACCGAGGCCTTACGATCGGATCAACCCGATCTCACGACCAATCCATAAGCATTGGCTTCGACAACTCGAACTAGTGAATTTGCTTCAATTAAACCAGTTTGCGTCTTCGCTGGATATTCTGTTCCTTCAAGCAAAACGATTCCAGATGGATTCAACGGGCCAAGGGCTACGCCCGACTTGCCGATCATCGAACCAATTGCTTGTGGCTCTTCGATGGGTTCGTTGCGTTGCAAATCGCCTCGTTGCTGGGGTTTATTAGATCTTGAACGCTTGTCATCCTCCGAGCCCGTGGCGCAGCCATCACAGCAACAGCCGCAGTCCGAGTTCGATCCTCCGCAACAGCCCCGTCGACCTCCGAGATCCATGCAACAACTGCAGCCACCGGCGGCGTCGCCACCTCCGCCGCAACAGCAACCGCCCCCGCCACCATCACACCCACCGCACTCGCACCCCCCACAGTCGCAACCTCCGCAGCAGTCGCAAGCATCGCAGAAGCCACCCCGCCGAAGCACTGCACGAGTTCTTCTACGCGCCGCAGAAGTTACGTTGGATTCTGATAGCGTGATTGAAACTGGGGCCGAATTCTTCTTTAAGCTGAGCGAGGCCAGGCGATGACGCAGGATCTGGGCCGTTAGGGATTCGGGCCCGACCATGGCACTGCATAACCAGCCTGCGCCACTCAACTCTTGCTGCGCGATAAGCAAAGCCGATTGCGAAGCTTCTCGAGATCGAATCGGATTGGCTTGCCCCCTTTTCAAATCCCTTTGCCAATCCATGGCACAATCAAACGCAATAATGCTCGCGCCAACATGGCCGCCGATCGCGTCGAGCTTTTCAACCGTGGCCCGATCGACTTCTAATTTTTGCCCGAGCAGAGAAAAGAGGTATGCGAAGCCATCGCGAGTTGCCGACTGGAATTCACTCAGCCCGCTATTGCCATCAGATTCAACTTGCTGATGTGCTTTTAGGATGTTTTCAAGTCGTGATTCAAAGCCTTGGTCGATGCTTGAAAACTGTTGGTGACCGCGGTGAATAGAACGACGGAGCCACCAGAGTACGAACTTTGCCAACAAACTACGATCGTCCGCAACATCATCACGCATTTTGATTTCAGCGAGTAACACTGCAAAAGCCGCGCAGAAATCGGCCACTTGCTCCTCACGTTCGCTCCGCTTTTCAGCACACTTTTTATAGAGACGGCAGCAAACTGGTGCCGAGTCCTCAGGGTGATGGCAGAGCTTCAAGTCGGCAGCAAGGGCGTAAAGAAAGACTGCCTCGTAACTATGAAATAGCGTGGACAATCGCCCCTCACGTTGCCACATATTCTGACAACAATGGGCGTAGAGTTGCCGGTAGCGTTTTCCGAGGCAGCCTGCCTGCAAGTAGCCAAACATGGTATGGAAAGGATTCCTTGAAGAAACTCAAGCTCGGACAAAAAGACACACGGCGCAAAAACCGCTGCAACTATACGAAATCAAGTCAAAATATCGCGAACGACGTGCGCCTCTTCGACGCCGGTCAATCGCATGTCTAAACCTTGGTATTGCAACGCGAGCTTTTGGTGGTCGATCCCGAGTTGCTGCAAAATCGTCGCGTGCAGGTCGCGAACATGCACCACGTTCTGAATTGAACCGTAGCCGAGTTCGTCCGTCGCTCCATAGCTGAACCCTGGTTTGATTCCGGCGCCTGCCATCCACATACTAAACCCCTTGATGTGGTGATCGCGTCCAGGACCGCCCTTTCCCTGGAACATCGGCGTGCGTCCAAATTCGCCGCCCCAAATAACAAGAGTGTCCTGCAACATTCCTCGCTGCTCAAGATCTTCCAGCAGTGCCGCGGTCGGACGATCGGTAATACCACAGCAAGTGTTCATGTGCTTGACGAGATCGCCATGATGATCCCAGCCGCGGTGATACAGCTGGATAAACCTGACACCACGCTCGGCCAAGCGGCGAGCAAGCAAGCAATTCGAGGCAAAGGACCCGTCGCCAGGCTTGGCGCCATATTTGTCTAACACGCTCTGCGGTTCATCCGACATATCCACAAGATTGGGTACCGATGCTTGCATCTTGAAGGCCAATTCGTAAGCCGAGATGCGAGTCGCAAGCTCTGGATTGTCTACAAACGCGTTGCGGTGTTGATCGAGTTTCCGCACCGTCGCAATGAGTTGCTCTTGCAGTGTATCCGATACACCGGCTGGTTTTTGAACGTAATTTACAGGATTGCCACTTCCGTTGAACTCCACACCCTGATAGCGACTTGGCAAGAACCCAGCCGCCCATTGACGCGTGGCGATCGGTTGTGGATTCCGCCCACCAACACTCGTCATCACAACGAATCCAGGCAGATTGTCACATTCGCTGCCAAGGCCATAATTGATCCAGGCCCCCATCGAAGGACGTCCGCTTATCGCCGTCCCTGTATTCATGAAGGTGTGGGCGGGATCGTGGTTGATCTGCTCAGTTACCAGCGACTTGAGAACACAGATCTTGTCTGCGATGCGCTGGTGGTGCGGCAGAAAGTCGCTGAGCCAAGTACCATTTTTCCCGTACTGTTTGAACTTGGTAAGGTGCCCCTGAACCTTGAGCGTTTTACCTTGGAGCTGAGCAATCGGCTGTCCTTCGGTAAACGAAGTCGGCATCGGCTTTCCATCGAGCTTGTCGAGCTCCGGCTTGTAGTCAAACGTCTCAAGGTGTGATGGCCCGCCAGCCATGTAGAGAAAGATGACGCGTTTGGCCTTAGCCGGAAAATGCGGCGGTGCATTCGGTCCACTCAATGCACCCGGGATGCCAATTGCTGAATCGCTTAGCTCTTTTCCCGAAGCTTCAGCCCCCAGCATGCTTGCCACGGCAATGCTACCTAACGCAACTCCGCTACGCGATAAAAACGAGCGGCGCATGAGCTCTCGGAATTGTGCTTTCGCGGCAAATTGCATGGTCAATTCCTAGTGTACGTTTCGCTCAAGTTGAGAATAGCCCTGGCCACCATAGTCCAAGTGGCCCAATCTTGCTCGGGAAGCTGTGGTTCGTTCCCTATCGAGCTTGCAGCCGAACCAATTGCCAATAATTCTTCGGCAGCTTCAGGTTTAGATTGGAATGCTTTGCTCGATATTTCTCGTAAATCTAGTAACATCTGCAATTCATCGGAGTCTGGGGCCCGCGAGGTCGCCGTTTCGAACATTCTGCGAATAATCGCTTCAGAGCCTGAGTCCGAATTGGGTTTGTTTTTTGTTTGCAGCAATTGGTCCGCTGCGAAAAACTTTGCGGCCTCAACAAAACTTGGATCATTTAGCCATACCAATGCAGCGATGGGCGTATTGGAACGTGCTCGGCGCGCAGTACACTCTTCGCGAGTCGGTGCGTCAAAGGCGGACAACATTGGATGCAGGAATTGTCGCTGCCAGTGCACATACAGCCCACGACGCCACTGCCCCGAATCGTTGCTCGCAGAATACTTGCGCACCGGAAAATTCAAATGGCGATAGTAGCCCGGCGGTTGGTAGGGTTTGACACTGCCACCACCTACTTGATGAACCAGCAATTTGGAGCAGCTTAATGAAATATCTCGAACGACTTCCGCTGGCAAGCGAAATCGACTTTGCCGCGACAGGAGACGGTTCTCAGGATCATTCTCTCGATGCCACGGCGTTTCCAGTGAAGACTGTTGATATGTCCGACTAGAAACAATCAATCGGATCATGTACTTCACGTCCCAGCCAGATCGTACAAACTCGGCGGCCAATCGATCCAACAGAGCGGGGTGTGTCGGCGGCTCTCCTTGTCCGCCAAAGTCTTCGACGCTACGTGAAAGCCCTTCGCCAAAAAGCAAGAGCCACAGCCGATTGACGAATACACGAGCCGTAAACAAGCCGCCACCGTCCTCTGCGTCTGTCAGCCACGTTGCTAATTGCAACCGAGTCGACCGTGATTCATTCTCTAGTTCCCCGAACACGGATGGAATCGCAGGCTGCATGAACTCGCCCGATTCATCTAGCCAGTTTCCGCGTGGCAGAAAACGCACCTCGCGTGGTGCGACGGATTTCGTAATCATGCAACGCCGCTTGGCATTTTCGATGGCTTGCTTTTCGCTTTGAAGCTCCTTAGCGAACTCTTTACTCTCGGCCCCAGTTTGGCCGTTCGCCAGCGCTTCGAGCTGCAAGTTGATTTGTGAGATCCGCAGGCTTTGACTTCGCGACAGCACTTCTATTTCCGGCGGGCGTTTGGTAGGCAGCGAGTTCGTTCCGACTTTGAAGTGTTGCTGCTCGTCGACATCCGCAAAAAAGGCTGCCAGAGAATAAAAGTCCTTGGCCGAAAAGGGATCGTACTTATGGTCATGGCACTGCGCACATCCAATGGTTGCACCGAACCAAACTGCAGAAACGTTTCGAACGCGATCTGCTTGGTAAATGGCCAAATATTCCTTTGGCTGCACACCGCCTTCATGGGAAGTTTGCAACAGTCGATTATACCCCGATGCGACAATCTGCTCCTGTGTCGGATTCGAGAGCTGGTCTCCTGCGAGTTGCTCGATGGTGAATTGGTCAAAAGGAAGATTATCGTTGAAGGCATTGACGACGTAGTCGCGATACGGTGAGATGCTGTGATCCTGGTCTCCGTGATAGCCAACGGTATCGGCGTAGCGAACGAGGTCCAACCAGTAGATTGCCATGCGTTCACCAAAGCCTGGGCTCGCCAACAATCGCTGGACGACTCGGTCCAGATCAAACTCGCTGTCCAGATCTCGCAATTCCTCGCGACTGGGCGGCAAACCGGTAATGTCAAAATGCAGGCGACGCAGCAAAGTGATCGGATCCGCTCGCTTGGAGAAATTTGCTCCAGCCTGCTTGAGTTGCTTTGCGACGTACATATCTATCCAGTTTTCAGGCACCGAGTTTGTTGAGACCTTGGGGGCAGGTGAGCCTTGTGGTTTTTCGTAGGCCCAGTGTTTCGACCATTTTGCACCTGCCTCGATCCACTTTCGCAACAGCTCTTTTTCTTCCTTATCTAACGGCTTACCCATTTCAGGCGGTGGCATAATTGCGTCGGGGTCATCGCTGAAGACCCTATCAAGAAGTTCACTGCCTGCAGCGTCACCTGGTTTAAGAACTTGATACCCCCCTCGATCTTTGATCAAACTTGCAAGGTCGTCCACTCGCAGGTTAGATTCTCGATTTTGTTCATCGGGGCCATGGCAAGCGAAGCAACGATCCGAAAGTAGCGGCCTTATTTCTCGCGCGAAATCAACTTGCGTTTGCCCCTTTAATCGCTGGCTTATGATGCACAGGACACAAAGCAATACAATGAAAAGAACGGCACGCTTTTTCGTGAACGCGGCGTAAGATCGAATTGACTGAGGAGCGAGCATTTTGCGATGAAATTCAAAACTGCGGACAACCGAAGGCCGTACCCTTGATCCTCATTATCACCATTAGTAGCCATCAACTCAACCATCATAGACAGCAAGATGAGCCCCTTTGCGACGCGATATAATTTGCCTGGTGAGGTATCCTTGTTGGGCAACATGATGGTCAAATACGATTTAGCGGTAAAAGCCATATTTTCGTGGTTAGTCCTCTTCTGCCAACCTTCCGTAGCGACGACCCAACAACTGTCTTTACTGTCGACTGAAGAACTGCAAGCGATGCGTCCGGAGGCGACCGGTGGATCCTGTTCGGTAGCAGCAGAATTACTGACTCGAGAAATCGGGCTGAAGCAAAGCAAGGAGTTGTTCACGCTCGTCATTTCCAGCTGTACGCCTGAAGAAGATCCAGAGTGCTTGGCCAAGGCATTGGCGGCAAAGAGTATTTATGTTTTTCGTGAAAACCCCGAGCAAGCGAAGAAGTTTGCAATGGAGGCGGAAGAGCTTGCAGCAAGTTGCAATGACGACCGAGCAGCTGCTTTTGCACTCTTCGCGCACGCGCGGCACGACTGGCTCAGTCGCGATTGGAAAACTGCTTTAAGAAAATATAGGAAGCTATTCGAATTCACTAATTTGAAAGGTCATTGCTCCGACTTTCAAATCCGTGCTTTGAACGGGATGGGTAGTATCGCGATGATCCGAGGTACACCAGAAAGTTCGGCCTCCAACATCCCACGCCAC
>JBCCEO010000312.1:0-8468 GCA_039030255.1 Planctomycetota bacterium
CCCGCACGCTACTCCCCGGCTGGGAGTCATCGTCAGATCGAATTATGCCCGAGATGGCTAGCACGGTTACCGCCTTGTTTGGCGTCCCGTGGCTGGCTGGCTTGCTGGTAGCTGCTCCTTTTGCCGCCGTTATGTCTACCATGGACAGCTTTCTGCTCTTGATTTCTTCATCGGTCGTCCGAGATATCTACGTTCGTTGGATCAACCCGAATCCAAGTGAGAAAAAGACGAAGCTACTGACCTACGCGACAACTTTTGTGGTTGGTATTACTGCCATGATCGCCGCCATCAATCCGCCTCAGTTTTTGCAGGACATCATTGTCTTTACCGGTTCAGGTCTTTCCACTGCCTTTTTGATTCCTGTCGCTTTGGCGCTTTATTGGCCGAGATTCAATCATCAGGGAGCCATTGCCGGCATGCTTGCCGGATTTTTTAGCAACATATTGCTCTACGGAATTGGAAGCTACTTCGCAGGAGAGATGACGGCCTACGAACCATTTGGAATGAGCCCGTTTCTCCTGGGCACTCTGCTGTCGGCTCTGGCCTCCATTTTCGTATGCTTGGCAACTGCAGCGCCGGACGAGGATTTGGTGACAAAGTATTTCTATCGCCGCGTGAAGCCGCTTTCTAAGTCGTAAATGCGATCCATCAATACCGCTGGGGCCCGAGACCTCCGGTGCTACGTGAAGTCCTGTGCGACGTCGAGCTGGCTCAAACTATCGGGCGAAGGCATAGGTTTGCGTTGGTCACCACTTGAGATTCAGTCGATCACGGTTCGTTGCCTACTCGCGTTGGGTTCGTGCTAGTATTGGTCGAAACGGCCCGGTTTGAGACTTTTCGTGGTTTTTGAGGCACGTAGCAGACGGGGCGGGTAAGCCTTAGAATGGGGGCGAAACAACTAGAAGATCCTGGTCACTTTCCCCTCGGAGTCGACAATGGCGGATTCGCTGTCCCGAATTGCCAGCGGATGGTATGCGCCTAGCGCGCTGTTCTTTGGGGTTGTCTGCTGCGCACTCGCAAGGGCCGGAGATCGCGTGGTGGATTATTTTCCTCAGGCAGTCAACAGTGGCTGCATCGCCTGCCACGGCGAAATTGAACTGATCCGTGAACCCGGTTCGCAGATGATGCAACAGATCATTGCCGAAGGAACGGCTCGGAATGATCCGGCTGGCTGCGTAGTTTGCCACAACGGTGATCCGACGGAAACCGAAAATAAGGAGATTGCGCACGGCGGCAAGTTTTTTGCCGATCCTGGCAGTCCCTGGATCAATCAGCAAACTTGTGGTCAGTGCCACGAAGATCAAGTCCGAGTCCAGTGGCAAAGTCTCATGATGACAGAAGCCGGAAAGATCCAGGGTGTTGCCTGGGCTTTCGGTTCATTAACGGGGTATGAGCACAAGTGGGGTAACTATGCGGTAGAAAATCCGGAGTCGCCGGAGGACCGTTTGGGCACGGACGTTTACCGTAAGTACATGGCCAAACTGAAGGAAATGGAGCCCAACGTTTTTGTGGACCGGCACGAAGCTCTGCCAGAAGCTTTGAAAGAAGGCGAACTCGAAAAGCTACACGCCGATCCGACTTTGGCTGCTTTTACCTATATCCGCGAGGAGTGTCAGCGTTGTCACCACGCGGTCAAAGGACGGCAGACGCGAGGCGATTTTCGTGGGATGGGCTGTTCTTCTTGCCATATTCCCTATAGCAACGAGGGATTTTACGAAGGCGATGATAAGACGATTCCACGCGACGAACCTGGGCACATGCTGGTACATTCGATTCAAGGGACGCGTGAAGCCAAAGTGACGGTGCATGATACGAGCTACAGTGGCATTCCTGTCGAGACCTGTACGACTTGTCACGACCGCGGGAAGCGGATTGGCGTTTCCTTTCAAGGGCTGATGGAGACTCCTTATCATTCTCCCTTCAATGCCAAGGGCGGTGATCAGCCTTCGCTGCATACGAAGCATTACATTGCGATGGAACAGGATGTTCACTATCAAAAAGGAATGACCTGCCAGGACTGTCATACTTCGCTCGACGTGCATGGCGATGGTTTTTTGGCGGCCGCAAATTTGGCCGCCGTGCAGATTGAGTGCTCGGATTGTCACGGAACGCCGAACCGTTATCCATGGGAGCTCCCGTTGGGCTTTATGGATGAATTCGAGGAGAGTCCGATGGTTGGTGCGGAACGCGGCACAACGACAGAATCGCTTCCGCATACCTTGCAGGGCTCGCCCGTGGATCCACAGGATGGATTCTTGCTCACTGCCCGCGGCAATCCATACGAAAATGTTGTCCGCGACGGAAATGAAATCATTGTGCATACTGCCGCAGGCAAAGACATTCGCATGAAACCGCTGAAATTGCTGATCGAGGAGAAGAAGATCAGCGAGCGAGGGGTGGTTGCGATGCAGGGAGTTGCAAAGCACTTGGATCGCATGGAGTGTTACACTTGCCATGCAAGCTGGACGCCGCAATGTTATGGCTGCCATGTCAAGATTGACTATTCGCAGAAGGATAAGTGTCCGGAAATCAACGAATCGAAGCAGAATTTTGATTGGGTTGCCGCCGGCCGGCGTCATCAAGAGCCTGAGCACGCGGCCGATCGCGGCGAGAAAGACTATGACACGATCATTCCCGGCAAGATTACGGAGCAAAGATCTTATTTGCGATGGGAAGAGCCAATGCTCGGGATCAACGGAGAAGGACGGGTAACGCCGCTCGCGCCCGGCTGCCAACCGTCAGTCACAATCATTGGCGAGGATGGCGAGCCTATCATGCTCAACCATGTGTTCAAAACGGAGGCACACGCCGAGGGTGGCGGCGCGGATGGGCAGCTGGCGATTGACATGAGTCCAGTTCAGCCACATACCACAACCAAAAATGCTCGGACCTGCGAATCCTGCCACGCGTCGAAGAAAGCTCTAGGACTTGGAATCGGATCGACTCGGCCTTGGAACGAGCAGCATATCGTGGACTTGGAAACGATCGCAGGCAAGATCCTTCCCAAGCAGACACAGCCGCAAATGGAGCCGGTAGAAAATTTGAATCATGACTGGTCGCAAATCGTCAACGAGGAAGGCGAGCAGCTCGCGACCGTCGGACACCACTTCGAGCTCTCAAGGGCATTTAACAAAGAGGAGTTGGAGAGGATAAGCCGCGATGGGACATGCACTGCCTGTCATAAGGAGATTCCCGCAGAATCTCTGGCAGTAAGCTTCCTGCATCACGTAGCGAAGTATACCGATCAGTTGCCAGAGACGACCGACGAGCACGCGGGCCTTGTGCATAAGATCGTATTGACCAGCGCCTGGGCTCAAGTACTGGCGGTTTTCATCGGCGCGTTTGCGATGGGCTGGGTTGCTCGAATCGGATATCGAAAGATTCGCAAGTCCAAGTGAGTTCCGGTGAGTTTACCGCCTTGGATATGAACTTGCGCTAGGGGCCGTCGTCCGCTTATTCTTCGCCTGATTCCTGGTTGAATTCCGTTTCTGCATTCGTCACGGGCGACTCGTCACCGGTGTCGACTTTGGACCAGTCGATCTCTTCTGCCTTGTCTTTAATTTCCTTGATGACATTCATGGCCATGGGCACGTCTTCTTGGCGAACCCAGATTTGTATCATACCGGGTGTTTCGGCTCGCATGCCCGCGGTGAAGTCTCCTGTCGAATGTGCTTCGATATTGTGGTTAGCGAGCGTGCTGATGATTACGCCAGCTTCGGCTTCATGCAGAACTTTGATAAGTCGAGCTGGAATGATGTTTTCGGCTGCGTCCATCGTTAGAGCACTTTCACGGAAAAAGAGGCGGAAAAAAGTAGGGGCTTCGAGGCTTACTTCACATCAAGTCTACGTAGCTCGACCGCTCAGTAGAAGCGGGCGGAAAGGATTCTGTCTGAATGCGAGATTATGAAGAATGCGTTTTGGAGTGATGAATTTCCCAGAATGGAAGCACTGGGCGCTTATAAGGAATACAGGGACGCTCGAAGCATTTGATACAATGTCGCGGCAAAGCAGATTAGACATTTGTTTTTTCGAGGTGTTGACTTGCGTAGAAAAACTACATTTGGGCGTTTCTCCCTTGTTCTCGTCCACGTATTCTTTGGGGCTGCTGCCCTTGCACAAAGTCCGGTGCACGTTCTGATCTGGGACGAGCAGCAACCGAGGCAGTCCGAAGCGTACTCCGATTTCTTGGGCAACGAAATTGCAGCCCGTTTGAAAGACGATCAATTTGAGATCCGTTCGGCGGCATTATCGGATCCTGATCAAGGTTTGAGTTCTGGCAACCTGGAATGGGCCGATGTGATTGTGTGGTGGGGACACGTTCGACACAGTGATGTACCGCAAGAAAAAGCATTGCAGATCCTGCAATACGTTCGAGAAGGTGAATTGGATTTGGTTGTGCTCCATTCGGCACATTGGGCGCGTCCTTTTGTCGAGGCCATGAATTGGCGGAGTGTGCACGATGCGCGCCAGCATTTGCAGAAGATTGCGGGTGAACGCAAAGTCGAACTGGAGACGGTGGCTCCGCCTCGCGAGCGTACGGTGCCTACTCATGGAAGCGTGCATACGCCTGCAGTATTCGGTTACAAGAAAAATCAAAAGATCTATCAGGGTATCGTGCATTTACCCTGGTGTTGTTTTCCTGATTATCGACCGGATGGTGCGCCCAGTACAATTCATGTCAAGCAGCCAGCCCATCCCCTGGCCGAAGGCTTACCCACAACATTTCAAATAAAAGCTACCGAAATGTACAACGAGCCGTTCCATGTGCCCGAGCCGGATGCGGTCGTGTTTGAAGAAACCTGGGAACGTGGCGAGCACTTTCGCAGTGGCATGGTTTGGGAAATCGGGAAAGGAAAAGTCTTCTACTTTCGGCCGGGTCACGAGCAATACCCAGTGTTCAAGCAGCCTGAAATGATCCAAGTGATCAAGAACGCTTGCCGGTGGTTGGGGACAAACTGATGCAAGTATCAGTTGAATACTTTTACTCGGCTCAAAGGCAAAAGCTATGGTGCTGGCGGAGTTTGCCGCAAAAAGCCGTTGTCATGACGGCCTTACTCTTGAACGCCTGTTTTAGTTTTGTACATCTGGCAAATGCTACCGAACCGGCTAATCTTGTCAGACCTGCCGATCGCCCGAATGTTGTTTTCATTTTGGCGGATGACTTGGGCTACGGAGATGTCGGTTGCTTCGGACGAGATCGCTGCCGTATCGAAACTCCCCATATAGATGCTCTGGCCGCCAGCGGAATCCGCTTCACGAATGCTCACGTCAATGCTTCTGTTTGTGGGCCAACGCGATTGGCGATCATGACAGGACGATATCCTTGGCGATTTGGGCCTGCCAAGCCCGGAGGTCCTTGGGGCTTTATCGGCTTGCGTGTGCCGACTGAGACATACACCATCGCGGACTTGATGAACCAAGCAGGCTATGCGACTGGTTATGTCGGCAAGTGGCATTTGGGAACCACGATGGCGACCAAAGACGGAAAGCTGCAGAATGAAGACAATGTAGACTATAAGCGGCCACTGCTGGCGGGGCCCAATGATTTTGGGTGGCAGGAAACATTTATCCTGCCAGGTTCGCTAGATATGTATCCCTATGTTTTTGCCAAGGACGGTGTTTGGCAAGGCGACGTGAACACCAAGAAGGGCTGGAGCGCGTTCAATCGAGTTGGCGATGCGGCAGAGGATTTTGAAGATCACAAGGTCTTGGAGACTTTTTATCAGCAGGCTGAGAGTTTCATTGGGCAACAAAGTGACGCAAAGCCCTTTTTCTTATTCTTGGCACTGACGGCTCCGCATACCCCCACCAGTCCAAGTGCTGAGTTTCGTGGCCGCAGCGAACTGGGCATCTACGGTGACTTTGTGATGGAAGTGGATCATGCCGTCGAGCGAGTTGTGCGTGCTTTGGAGGAGCAGGGGCTTAGGGAGAACACGTTGATTCTCTTTACTTCCGACCATGGTCCGGCACCGTATGCCGGAAATATCCTAGAGTCGACGCCGGGGCAGATTCATCAGATGGAAGCTGCTGGGCATTTTCCATCTGGCCCATATCGCGGTTACAAGTTTTCGGTTTACGAAGGCGGATTGCGCGTGCCAATGGTCGCCTCGTGGCCAGCGAAGATGAAGTCGGGCCGTTCTACCAATGCATTGATCGGATTGTGCGATCTGATGGCAACTCTCGGCGAGCTTAGTGGGCAAGATCTGCAGCCCGATCAAGGTGTGGACTCAATTAGTTTCGCCAAGTTGCTGCGTGATCCGTCGGTCAAGTCACGTCGCCAGGATTTAGTGATGCAGTCGATCGGCCCCTTTGCATATATCCACGAGCAATGGAAACTATGTGTTTGTCCTGGTAGCGGCGCGACTGGAAAGTTTGGAAACACTCCATCCATGGAAAAAGCCTGGAGTAAAGCGCAAGCAAATTTTTCCGGTGAGATAACTCGTGAAGGTCTCGCTGCAGCTCCCTTTGTACAGCTATTTGACTTGGGGCAAGATCCGGGAGAACGTAATAACCTTGCGGGCGGCATGCCAGAGAAAGTGGCCGAGCTCGTCGGGCGATTGCGAAGTCAGATCGCCAATGGGAGATCGACTAAGGGGCCAAAACAATCGAATTCCAGGAATATGACGATATTTCAGCGACTGCCCGGCGAGATTCGTAAGCAAATCAATAACTAAAGAAAAAGAACGCAATAAATAAGATGGATAGATTTGTTATTTCCGTCAAAGACGAGAGGCAGACTGGCACCATAGCGCCTCCCGCTCTTCCTCCTGAGGATGTCGCCGAATTGCGGCAGAGCATTGAGGCAGCCTGTCAGTGGATGGAAGAGATTTATTCAGGCGGACGCTATGCGCGACTAAGTGTGACGCGTGGTTGGTCCATGCATAACCCCGTGATATCCGGAAAGATTGCCCGTCCATCGGCCTATCGCTGGTATCTGAAACGCGAGTTATTCAAGCTTGCCAGTAAGGGGGCGCAAATCGAGATACGTCCAGCCCAGGAGAGGGTCAGCCTTAGTTCTCCGAAGCTACTTGAGTTGATCGACGAAGCTGATTTTGATCACACTCGCAAGAAAGTGTTCTTGTTTGGTCCCGAGCGCGCGGAGCTGTCGATTGAAAGGTTGGAACACTACACTGGAACAGAAGCCGAACAGTTTCAGCGTTACGTGCTGCTGACCAACTACCAGATGCATATGGACGCATTCGAGCAGATGTTCCCGGACTGCGTCAAGCCGCAGGGCAATGTCCAGATGCCGGCTTATCACCAAGTGACCGAAAGCAACAATGGTGTCAGTATTGTGAATATTGGCGTTGGGCCGTCCAATGCAAAAAACTTTACCGACCATTTGGCCGTGCTTCGACCGGATGCCATGATCATGGTTGGGCACTGCGCGGGAATTAGGAATCACCAAGAAATCGGTGACTTCGTTTTGGCCTCAGGTTATATGCGGGCTGATCACGTTTTGGATGATGGACTGCCACGCTCCGTTCCTCTGGCACCAAGTTTTTTGCTGAACAAATACTTGGCCAAGGTAATGGATGAAAGAAGTTTGCGTTATCGATACGGGACGGTTTACACGACCGCAGATCGGAATTGGGAATTGGCCTTGAGTCGCACTCTTGAGGACTTGACTTCCAGTCGCAGCACCGCAGTGGACATGGAGTCGGCTACGGTGGCCGCGAATGGTTTCCGCTACCGCATCCCGTCAGCGACGTTACTTTGTGTGTCGGACAAGCCGCTGCATGGCAAGCCGAAGTTGCCGGATAGTGCACGGGAGTTCTATTCGGAGACCAAGCAACAGCACCTGAATGTTGCTTGTGAGGCAATCCATCTTGCTAGGGAAGAATTTCCGTTCGGATTGCCAAACAGTGAAATTCGAGCGATGGAAGAACCTCTACTGGGCGGACCTGAATATGAAGGATGAGGGCGTTGAACAGTCGCCTGGCGCTGATTCCTCTGAGGCGGGTGATGCGCCGGTCATTGAGGTTCAGGATTTTCGTAAAGAATATGACGCTACCGTTGCGGCTGACGGGATATCCTTTTCTTTGCCCGCAGGTACGGTTGGAGCTCTGATTGGACCCAATGGTGCTGGAAAAACCACAACGATAAGGACTTTGTGTGGAATCATTCGTCCAAGCTCCGGCACTCTCAAGGTGGCAGGCTTGGACGTCGAGCGGGATACGTTGGCCGTCAAGAAAAAGGTGGCTTACGTGCCCGACGACCCGCCGCTGTTTGAAACATTGACGGTTTGGGAGCACCTCCGATTTGTCGCCTCCGCCTATGGTATTGGAGACTTTGAAGGGCCAGCTGAGGCTCTGTTGGACGAGTTTGACTTAGCGAAAAAGAAAACCGCCCTGGCGAGTGAATTATCAAGAGGAATGCGGCAAAAAGTTGCGATCGCTTGTGCTTACTTGCATCAGCCGACGATCTTATTCTTTGATGAGCCTTTGACGGGCCTGGATCCTGCCGCG
>JBCCEO010000313.1:0-8432 GCA_039030255.1 Planctomycetota bacterium
ATCTCTTCGAAGTTCACACCACCACGACCAGGGCTACGGAAATCCCATCCACGTCTTGGGTCACCAAAATTCAAGTGGCTGCTCAAAATACCACTCTTGCCGTTAAGCGTCTGAATGGCATCTTTAATATGCACATGATAGATACGATCTGGGAAGGCACGAATAAATTCGACAGGGTCGACACCTTGCCAAATCAAGTGACTTGGGTCGAAGTTAAACCCAAACTCTTCGCGATGCCCAAGCGCTTCCAAAGCTCGCTCAGCCGTGTAGATATCGAATGCAATTTCGGTTGGGTGTACTTCCAACGCGAATTTCACGCCGCATTCTCCGAAAACATCTAGAATTGGATTGAAACGCTCTGCCAACAGTTTGAACCCATCCTCAATCATACTCTCGGGAGTCGGAGGAAAAGAGTAGAGCAAGTGCCAAATGGATGAACCCGTGAAACCGTTGACGACACCGACACCAAACTTTTGTGCGGCCCTCGCTGTTTGCTTGAGTTCTTCAATAGCTCGCTCGTTGACTCCAGCTGGATCTCCATCTCCCCAAACGTAATCTGGCAGAATCGCTTTGTGACGCTCATCAATGTTGTCCAAAACCGCTTGGCCCACCAAGTGCGCGCTGATCGCGTGACACTGCAGCCCGTTTGCCTCTAGCAATTCTCGTTTCTTGGCACAGTAGTCGCCGTCCGACATCGCCTTGTCGACTTCGAAGTGATCGCCCCAGCATGCAAGCTCAATTCCGTCGTAACCAAATTGGCTCGTCATCTTAGCCATTTGCTCAATCGGAAGATCGGCCCACTGGCCAGTGAATAAAGTTACAGGACGAGCCATTGAGACCTCCTTTAGGGCGAAAATTCAGCCGGACGCGGCTGCGGACTACCAAACGAAACATAGAAAACCGAACGCATAGCGTAACGATTCCCCAAGGCTTTGGCAAAGGGGCAAACAATGAAGATTTACGTCAAATCGCCTTCTAAACTTGCTCAAAACCTTGGCAAAACGCCCAGTTTATGTGGGTTGAGGACTTGGATGTCACAACTGCGAGCCCGCCAAAAAACGGAAGCCGAAAAGTGACTACAATCACGATCTCACCGTTTTCCTAGCAGGATCGTTTCACATGTCTTCGCGCCGCCAATTTATAGCAGCTAGCGGACTTGCAGCGCTACCGTCGCTTTTACCGTGCACCAGCCAAGTAAGCCCTTCCGCTCCATCCCCCAAACCAATCCGCGTCGGCCAGATCGGAACCAAGCATGGACATGCCAGCGGCAAACTCGGGACGGTTCTGAAGTACCCTGAAGTCTTCGAAGTCGTGGCTTGGACCGAACAAGACGCCGAGCAACTTGCGAAAGTGGAAAACACGGCCCCTTTCGCGAACGTGCAGCGAATGAGCCAAGCCGATCTGCTGAGCCAACCTGACCTAGACCTCGTCCTGATCGAAGGCGATATCGATGAGCTCTTGCCTGCGGCCCGCGCCTGTATCGATGCCGGCAAGCACATTCACCTCGACAAACCAGCCGGCACCAAGCTCGCAGAATTTGAAGCGATTCTAAAATCAGCCAAGCAAAAACAACTGCTAGTTCAGCTTGGTTATATGTACCGCAGCAATCCTGCTTTTCAACTGATGTATGAGGCCGTTGCAGACGGTTTGCTGGGCGAGGTCTTTGAAGTGCACGCGGTCATGAGCAAAAAGATCAACGCGGCCGCTCGTAAACCGCTCGCTCGCTACCGCGGCGGCAGCATGTTTGAACTGGGCTGCCACTTGATCGACTCCCTCATCATCCTGATGGGCAAGCCTGATCGTATTCATGCCATGCATCGTCAAGTCGGCGACGATGGCTTGTACGATAACTGCCTCGCATTGTTCGAGTATCCCAAAGCAACGGCAACCGTTCGAAGCAGCTTGGTCGAAGTCGATGGATTTCGGCGTAGACATTTTGTAGTCTGCGGCACCAAAGGAACTCTGCACATTGAACCCTTGGACAATCCGAAAATCACGCTAACGCTTGAAGAATCTCAACAGTCAAAATCTGGCCGAGAATTCAATAAAGGCACCGAGCAATTCACCTTGCCAAAATCGCCCGGCCGCTATGACGGCGATCTTTTGGCATTGGCTGCTTCCATCCGAGGTGAATCTGTTTATCCCTACGACTACAATCATGACTTGCTTGTGCAACAATGCCTGCTGCAAGCCTGCGACATGCCGCTCGAATAACAATATCGATTGTTCAACCTGATTCATCCTTTCCCATTCAGGATTTCACTTCATGCTCTCCTTGCGATCCACCCAGCGTTTCTCCTTGCTTTGCCTCACTGCGGCTCTTCTTCTGAGCAACTTGTCGCGTGCTGCGGACCGTCCGAATATTGTCTGGCTGATCTCGGAAGACAATTCCGTTCATTACATGAAGATGTTTGATGAGAACGGGACGGAAACGCCACGAATCGCCGAACTCGCGGAACATGGCCTACAATTCAACAACGCATTTTCAAACGCACCCGTTTGTTCCGTCGCCCGTACCACTTTGATGACGGGCTGCTACGGTCCTCGCATTGGCACCCAATATCACCGACGTTCGGTTACTGTCCCTATGCCAGCCGACGTCAGAATGTTTCCAACTTATTTGCGTGAGGCAGGCTACTATACGACCAACAATCAGAAGAAGGATTACAACGCGGTTGAGTCCAAAGGAACTTGGGATGCTTCCTCGAAGAAAGCATCGTGGCGTGATCGCAAGCAAGACCAGCCCTTCTTCCACATGCAAAGCTTTGGCACAACTCATGAAAGCTCCCTGCATTTCTCTCAACAAGCCTACGAGACAAAGAAAACCAATACCGACCCGAGTGCGGTATTTGTTCAGCCTTACTTCCCGGACACAGACCTGTTTCGCTACACCGTCGCAAAGTATCACGACAACATGCAGGCTGTCGATAAGCAGATTGGCGCCGTCGTGGACCAACTAGAAGCCGATGGATTGCTGGACGATACCTTCATCTTTTACTTTGGTGACCATGGTGGCGTTCTTCCTCGCGGCAAAGGCTACGCTTACGAAAGTGGGCTTCACGTACCACTCGTCGTGTACGTGCCCGAGAACTTCAAGCACTTGGCCGAGTGGCAGAGCGGATCGGAAGTCGAAAGCTTCGTTGAGTTTATCGACTTTGGTGCAACAACACTGAATCTCGCCGGTGTTGACGTTCCGAAGGGCGTTGACGGAAAGCCCTTTCTCGGCGAAGGCGTGAGCGATTCTGATCTTGCTAGCCGTAATGAAGCTTTTGGCTACGCCGATCGCTTTGACGAAAAGTATGACCTAGTGCGAACGCTGCGGGTCGGCAAATACGAATACGTGCGAAACTACCAGCCCTTCAATTTCGACGGACTTCAAAATAACTACCGCTACATCATGCTTGCCTATCTCGAGTGGCGACAACTCTACGAGGCGGGCAAACTGAATGAAGTCCAAAGTCAGTTTTTCCGCACGCGTCCCGCAGAGCAACTATTTGATATCGAAGCAGATCCCCACGAAACGGTCGATCTATCCCAGAATCCGAAATATGCGGAAGTGCTCTTGGAGTTGCGTTCCAAGCTGCAAGCACGGGTCAAGGGCATGCCCGATTTGAGCTTTTATCCCGAGAACCTCCTGGCAGAAAACGCCTTCAGCGATCCAATTGCATTTGGACAATCGCGAAAGGCTGCCATCGCTGACCTCATCGACATCGCCGACCTTGCACTTTTCGACTTCGATGACGCGAAGGCTGGCATCGAAAAAGCCCTGGCATCGAAATTCGCCGAGCATAGGTATTGGGGCTTAATCGTCTGCAGCGGTTTTGGCAACGAGGCGGAGAGCCTGCAACCAGTTGCCAAGGCGCTCATGGAATCTGACGAAGACTTATTGGTACGAACACGAGCCGCAGAGTTCCTAGGATTGACCGGCGCGGCTGATCCTCGTCCAGCGATCATGCAGTGCTTGAGCCAAAGCGAATCTGGCATCCAAACAAACTTGATCCTCAACACGGCCGTTCTGCTGCAGGATGGAAAGCCCGGCTACAAGTTTGAAATCGCTCCCGGCAATGTGCACCCCGAGGCCGCGAAGTTCCAGGACGTCAAGCGTCGCCTCGCCTACTTTGCCGCCGAAGATGGTATCCCAAAGAATCCGCGCGGCATCTCGAAAGCCCCTAAAGGCAAGAAGTAACAGGGATCATCTACTTACTCTCCCTGTTTTATACCAACCCGAAGCGTCAGCGAGGAAAACAACCTAAGCACAAGTTTTGAAGTTGCGAGTTTTTACTTACTCTCCCTCTCGCGCAGCAGGTTCTCGAGGGAGAGTCACGAAACAAGCATACAAGTGTTCTTTCTGGCATATACGATACACTCAATTGCTCCAGTCCCTCTCCGCCCCCGAAACCTTTACCTCAGGCCGCCTTATCCTTCGATGACTTAGCAGGCTTGGGGGTTTTCAGATTGAATAGCCCAAAAATCTCATCTTGGCTCAGTCCAGCACTCTTGGGCACGCCGCCTGTTTCGGCGAAGAGCTGATTGAAGAGTGCTCGTTTCTCTTCTAGCACGTCATGAATTCTTTGCTCGATCGTATCGGCGGCCATCATGCGCGTCACAGTCACTGCACCTTTGGCACCAATGCGATGCGCACGGTTGACTGCTTGATCTTCCACCGCTGGGTTCCACCAACGGTCAAAGAGAAATACGTATTCGCAAAACTGCAAATTTAGTCCCACACTTCCGGCGCCGTAGCTCATCAATATTACATGCTTTGAAGGATCTTCTTTGAACTGCTGGATGACGCCATCGCGTTGCTTGGAAGGAATCCGACCGTGATACTGCATCGGACCAAAACGCTGCAAGGGCCGAGCGATCGACTCCAGCGTTTCTACCCACTGGCTGAACACGATAGCCTTCTTGCCACTGGCTGCAATTTCTTCCATATCCGCCTCAAGCTGTTCCATCTTGCAACTTGCTCCCGTAGCAGGATCAAAATTGCAAATCTGTTTCAACCGAAGCACCAACTCGAAGACGTGCTGAATCGTCAGCATCTCACCCATGTCTTCCAGCTGCACTATCCCTTCGTCTTCTGCCGAGCGATAGCTATCGAACTGAGAAGGCGTTAACTCCAACTGTTCGTCGCGGAACATCTTCGGCGGCATCTCGGTCAAGACTTTGTCCTTGGTTCGCCGCAGAATATGATCCCGAGTTGCTTTGCCGATGGCCTTCAGGTTCATTTCGCTGCGTAAGTACCCCGGTGACAGGAACTCGAAAATGTTCACCAAGTCATCTACCGTGTTTTCGATAGGAGTTCCCGTAAGTGCCCAAGAACGGCTGCGTGGCAAGCTGCGGACGATTTGAGCCGTAGTGCTATTTCGGTTCTTGATCCGCTGGGCTTCATCAAGGACGACTAAATCAAAATGCAATTCAGGGTCGTCCAAAATCGATTGATCTCGCATCAGCAATTCATAATTGGCAATACGCACGGGTGCATCTTTACGCTCCCAAAGAAACTTACGCTTCGCCGCATCGCCCTCAACAACCGTCACCGGAATTTCTGGCGCCCAAAGTCCGAATTCACGCACCCAGTTGGTCACCAAGGGTTTGGGACAAACCAACAACACATTTCGCAGCTGCTGCGCTAATAACAACATGCGAATAGTGCTAATCGCCTGCATCGTTTTGCCCAGCCCCATCTCATCTGCCAAGATGGCCATCTCCCGAGGGAACAGAAAGGCAATGCCTTCGTACTGGTAAGGAAAGGGCGCGAAGGGGAATTCTAAGTTCGCCGAGGCAACCAAAGTTTCCAGAGGTGGTTGAAGGACAAAGTACAACCGATCTTCTAACTTGACGAGATCGTCCGGCGGCCGAATTCGAGTCTGTCTTCTTTTGCGTTTCTGTGCGTCCCCGTCGTCTTGGACGGGTAGCTGCTTTTTAGTTTTGTCGTTCCTGCCAGCACCGTCGTCTACCGCATCAGCTTGCGGCGCAAACTCGAATCCTTCAGGGAAAAGCATCCCGACCGTTTTTGGTGCTTTGGATTGAAATCGAATCTGCAGGCAGGAAATATCCAAGGCCGCGATCGAATTCGCATCCTTAAATTCAACCTCCAAATTACGTTCGAGCTGCCCCTGCCAGCCGGTAGCAAAGAGTTCGACGTTCTCTTGGTCCAGCGGCCATTCCTCGACCTTCACAGGCACTTCTGTCTGTGGCAGTATGTGTTGCCGTGCAGCCGCCGATGAATCCCGGCTTACATTGCGAGACTCCTTGGGCGAGAAAGAATCGTTCTGGGCGTCGGAACGGTGGAACATGATCCGCTCACTCCCCCTCAAGCTGCTTTGGTGGCCGGGTGAGCTTCCAACAGAGCTTCGACGACACGTTGGAAAGGCTCTTCGATATCAAAATCTTCGCGTAGGTGACTCAACACCTCCCGAGTTCGTTCTTCCGCATTACTCTCCGATGCCAACACTTGAAGTGAATGCGCGAGTCCTGACAAAGGTTGCGTGCTGAGATTTGATTTTGGCTTCACCAACTGAGAAGCGGCCGAATCTCGAGCGCCTTTTTCGCACTTCAAGAATGCCACCGGTTGCGACGTAAAGCTCTGGAGCGCCAGAATGGGCACGACATCTGTAATGATGATAGTGGCCTTGATCTTCGCCTTCTCGACAAGTGCCTTCGCAATTTGTTCGCCGCACACAAAGTCGTTCAGAGTAGGCCCATAGAGTAGCTCTTGAGCTCGGCTTGGTTTTACAGGTAGCGTGCAATGGAATTCAAGCGGGCGAGCCAATGCGTTCAACAACAAATAGCCGCCGAAAAAACCATGCTCACAGTGCTGTCGCACTGAAAGAAATCCAATCTTCAAATCCATTCCGCAGTCTCGATGCTTCCAGCGAGCCCTATTCGTCATTGAAAACGAACAGAGTCTGTAAAATACACCCCTGCTTCTGCAGAGGGGCTCCAACGTTTTGTTATCCTGTAAGCTCTTCCATCAGGCTAGCATTGCGACCGTTGGGGCAGAGTCGCTTTACTAGGGTTTTTCTTGGAAAACCCGAAGCCGAGATATGAGGAGCCTTAGGTCGATAGTTCGGGTCGCCGGTTATTACGACTTTAGGCTCCTTGCTGCTTGACCTAATTGAAGTCCGCAATTTACCTAACTGGCCCCCGCAATCAAAAGCTGCTAGCTCGACTTGCTTCACGACCCGAGTATACTGGGGGCATTCATTCGCCACCTCCAGGAGCATGTTGTGGGTAACGAACCTTCCCAATACTCGCCAGTTTTTAGAATTGATGTTTCGGCTGAACCTGGTTCTGCAGCCAACACTCCGCAAGATCCGACTGCTGCAACGCTAGCATTGCTGACCCAGATTGCAGCCAGCCAGCAAAAGCAAAATCAGTTGCTCGAACAACTGGTTCAATCTTCGGTCAACGCCCAGAAGCAACGAGCGGCGGAGCTTGAGCAATGGAAAGACGCCAACCCAAGACTTTCGAAGTCTTGCCGACGCGCGGCAGAAACGCTTTCCCGTGTTCAAACCGAATTCCTAGAGTCTTTGACCGAGGAAATCGAAGACAACTCCGAGCACTTCATGGAAGGCGAATACATGTTGAATGAATTCGTCGATCGCTTCGGCCCACGCTTGGCACACCTGAACGGCGTGTTACAAGTGCTAGCACAACTTGGCAACGGCGTGCCCCCCAACGTGCAGTAATTCAAAAAGCCAGTCAAAAAAATCGAATCAACACACAGCGGCTTGGAAACGAGCCGCTGTTTTCTTTTCCCCACCACATCCCTCGTTTTCGAGCGAGCCAGTCTTCTGGTTTAAAGGCGAGCCATAGGCGGTCTTCTCTTTCCTCCCGCACAACTCGCTTCGCCGCGTGACACGATTTGCGAAGCAAACCTCCGGTGGCTCCAGCACGTCCCATCCGCCGAATCGGCTTGTTGTCGTTTGATCATGCCTTGATTTGAAATTCGACGCGCGAAGTGTTATTGAATTGCGATCCAATGCAATGGAGTCGACCTTCGCCTGACCGTTTTTTCTACTTCGACATGCAGAAGAACCGCCTGCGGCTCGCCGTTAAACGATTTTTGGACTGGTAGAATTCGCCGGTGCGTTGCTTCGATGCTGGAGAACCACCTACTAGATCGCAGCAAGCCGCACCTAGAGCCTCTTTTCAAAACACAGGCTGCGTTCGCCAACATAATTTGCGAAAGCTGAGATCCGCTTGTATCCAGCTTGCTCGTAAAGTGCGATAGCGGCCCTCAGTTGCTCCAAAGCGATGCTATCGGAAAAATTTTCATTTCTCATTCAGCACTACATGATTATATCCCGTGATATTTATTGAACGCGACGGCGTGCAGAAAGTATGGTGTGCACAATTCTTCGCGGAAGACTCAAAACCTTTCGAATATCGTATCTTTTTTTTGCTGCCCGCCACAAGGCGAAACG
>JBCCEO010000314.1:0-8402 GCA_039030255.1 Planctomycetota bacterium
ATAAAAAATTTATTTAGAATTTACAGATAAGTGGTACTTTTGATTATGCAGCACGACAAGGTATTAATTCTCGATTTTGGATCTCAATACACCCAGCTCATTGCACGCCGTGTCAGAGAGCTGAATATTTATTGTGAAATCCATCCCTTTAATAAGATTCCAACTCAAATAGAAAGTTATAAAGCTGTAGTGCTTTCAGGCAGTCCGCAATCTGTGCGTGCAGCAGATGCTTTGCATCCCGATTTATCCGAAATTCGTTCTAAAAAACCGCTGTTGGCTGTTTGCTATGGTGCCCAATATCTAGCCCATTTTTCTGGCGGCAATGTCGCTCCCTCCAATACCAGAGAATACGGCAGGGCAAATTTGTCATATGTCGAAAGTCAAGTTGTCATGCCCGCGGGAATCTGTTTGATCTTGTTCGCAGGACTCTGGGGAATCTCAACCAAGAGCTGTCCGAGTTAAATTCGACGGAGAGGCTTAATAATTTTACAATTGAGCCCCACGGCAACAATCGCTGGAGTGCAGGCTTTAGCCGCTTACGCATCGCGGCTCACTAGCAGACTAAACCGAAAGACAGGGCGGGGCTTTCGACGCAGCGAAAGAAGACCATAAGGCAGGGCTTTCGAAGTGGCTCGACCGAATCGGCCGAAGATTGATATCGGGTGAAGTTTACTACGAGGACAAAGCGCCCGAAGCAGGCAAACCCGATTTTTTTATAAAACATTGGTTTACATCGACCATTCTGGCCGGAGTCGGTTTTGTATTCGCGTTGATCGGTACGGTGGTTAGAATTGTTGCTGGACGAATCGGATGAATTCCGGTGTCCGTCAAAAGCACTGAAGCAAACGCAATTTTGTAGCAATAGTTACCTGGGAATAAGTGGATTTTCCGTTCATGATAGAAGGGCGTAATCGTTAGAATAGAAGTCCTCCCCCCGTGATCCCAGGTCTCGGTTTTTCCTGCCGTCGGTCGCCCTGTCGTGCTCGTCCTACAATGCTTAACGCTTCCTTGAAATCTTGGTTCATGGCGACTCTTGCGTGCGTGGCGTTTTCCTCGCACGAACGGGCCTGCGCCATCGATGATTTCGAGGACAAGATCCGTCCTATTTTGTCTGTGCATTGCTTTGAGTGCCACGGCGGCAACGAGGACGATGAGTTGAAGGGCGAAGTGCGCTTGGACAAGCTTTCGCAGGATATGGTCCACGATCGGGCATCGATGGAGATTTGGCACGATGCACTGGATGCAATTCAACTGGGCGAAATGCCTCCTGAAGATGCAACGCCGCTGGGAGAAAAGGATCGAAAAATCCTGGTGGAGTGGATTCGCGAGAATCTCGATCGTGCGCTGGAGTCCATAAAGGGCTCTAGCAAGGGAATCGTGATGCGACGGATCAATAACGCAGAATACGCGTACACGATGACCGACTTGCTTGGCCTTGAGTTGGATTACGCCAAGGATCTTCCGCCTGATCCGGTGTCGAAGGACGGGTTCTTGAATAATGGCCAATCCTTAGGGATGTCTTCGATGCAATTGCAGGTTTACTTGCGAAACGCTCGGGCTGCTCTGGAAAAAGTGCTGGTCGAGGGTGAGCAGCCCGAACGAATTGTCGAAACCATCAAGGAGAATTGCGGCTTCCGCTTGAAAGGCCAAGTCGGGGATAACTCAGATCAGCTTGGCCGAGCACAGCAATGGATCGGAGTAACTTCAACACTTGCCGTAGATGGTCCAATTACAGTTCGCGTCAAAGTGCGAACCAATTGGCGGGAAGGACAGCCGGTGCCAAGGCTTGGATTGCGTATGGGCTATTTTGTGGGAGGCTTGACAACTCAATTCATGAAAAAGGTGGGCGAAGTTCGCCTCACAAGTGGCGACTGGACGGTCGTCGAGTTTACCAGTCGCGGTGAGCTCTTGCCGAGGCCTGAGGCGAGTGTGCCTCGCGATAAGTTGTCCACACTTTTCGTTCTCGAGAATACGCTGGATGACGCGAAGCCGAAACCGAAGCAGATCACGAAACGAGAAGAACCTAAGAAGGGTAAGAAGCCGAAGCAGATTAAAGTCTACGAACGCGATGCCGACTTTCCGCAGATTTTCGTGGAGTCCGTTGAACTCGTGATGAACGACTATTCAGCTTGGCCTCCGCCATCGCACCGCCGGATCCTTGCGGCTGGAGAGGACTTGCACGATCCCAATTCAAGACGCCTTGTGATCGAGCGATTTCTACAGCGGGCATGGAGGCGAAATCCGACCAATGCTGAACTGGATGTTTGGTGTCAGCATTTTGAAATCATTCGGCAAGCTTCTCATTCGGACATCGAGGCTCTTCGTGAAACGCTTGCAGCCTCCTTGGCTTCAACGCCATTCTTGTTTCTCATCGAGCCGGAATCAGATAGTGAAAACGTACGTCTGCTGACCAGCAGTGAATTGGCTAGCCGACTTTCGTATTTCTTGTGGAGTTCCACTCCAGATGATGCTTTGCTGCAAATGGCATTGCACAGTGATCATGGCGATCTAGGAAATCAAAACGTTTCAAACGATGGGGCGATTCTTAGCACAATCGAAATCGAAAAGCAGTTCGAGCGAATGTGGCAGGATCCTAGATCGGAGCGATTCGTCGAGCAGTTTTGCGGGCAATGGTTGGATTTGGATTCGCTGCAGCGTGTTGCAATTAATCCGCAGTATTACAAATCCTTCGATGATGCACTAAAGGAAGATATGGTTGCCGAGTCGAAGGAGTACTTCAGACACTTATTGCGTCACGATTTGTCAGCTTTGCAACTGCTGCATTCTGACTTTACGATGCTCAATGCTAGGCTTGCCAAGCATTATGGAATCGAGGGGCCAACTTCCCAGGATTTCACGCCGATTTCGCTTGAAGGCACCGAGCGTCCAGGCGGTTTGCTGGGGCATGCTGCGACACATATGGCGGGTTCGGATGGAGTCAATTCCCATCCTATCAAGCGGGCCGTCTGGATTCGGGAGAGACTGCTGAACGATCCACCTGCTCCGCCTCCGCCCGATGTGCCAGAGCTGGAAGCGAGCGCCAAAGGAAAATCGAAATTGACCGTGCGAGAGCAACTGCAGGTTCATAGGCAAAAGGACTCCTGTGGAGACTGCCATCGCTCGATAGATCCTTGGGGGATTGCCATGGAGCACTACGATGCGATTGGTCTGTGGCGCGATCGCGTGAAGCAAAGCAAAGAGGCGGTTGATGCACGAACAGCCCTGCCGGGAAATTACTCAATTAATGGTTTGGAAGAGTTGCAGAGTTTTCTTATTCAGGTCCGGCGGCAGCAATTTGCCAAGGCTTTGGTCGCCAAATTGATGACTTATGCCTTGGGACGCAGTCTGGATTTGGCGGATCAGCCCGTTATTGATGAACTGACCGAGCGATTTGTCGATAATGAATATAAAATACGTTTGTTGATGCGCGACATCGTGACCAGCGAGCCCTTTTTGAATCGATAATGAATATGACCCAATCTCAATTGTCGCGACGAAATGTCTTGCGGGCTGCCGGTATTACTTTGGCTCTGCCTTGGTTGGAGTCAGACGCAAACGCTGGTACGGAAACGGACGCGATGCAAGGAAGCGCGCCTGGTGGAAAGCCGCCCAAGCGGTTTTGTGCGATGTATTTTCCTTACGGAGTTGCGGTTCCCGGGAAAGAACATCAAGATGCCGAGTGGAATTGGTTTCCGGATGGAGAAGGAAGTGATTTTAGGTTCCGCAAGTCCTTGGAGGTCCTAGAGCCTGTTCGCGCGGACCTGACCGTACTGGGCGGACTGTCTCATCCGTTGGTACGCAAGATTGGCGGACACGACAGCGGCGATACCTTTTTGACCGGGGCGGATTTTCGTGTCGCGACTGGCCTGAAGAATTCCATCTCGCTCGACCAATTTGCGGCGAAGACTCAAGGTTTGGGCTCAGCGACGCGATTTTCATCACTCGTTTTGTCCACTGATGGCGGTGTTGGGATGCCTACGCGTGCCAACACTTTGTCCTTTGATGCGAAGGGGCAGCCCCTTCCGTCGCTGAATCGGCCAGCGGCTGTGTTCGAGCGATTGTTTTCGATGAAGGAAGATTCGATTGAAGCCCAGCGTCGTGGGCTGACTCGAACAGGTAGCCATTTGGATTTACTGTTGGAGCAGGCATCCGACCTGAATCGAAAGCTCGGCATGCAGGATCAACGGAAACTGGATCAGTATCTTTCGTCGGTGCGAGAAGTAGAAAAAGATGTGGAGCGTGCTCAACAGTGGTTGGACGTACCTCGTCCGAGCGTGAATGCACAAGGATTATCGTTGGAAGCCGACGACAATACCCCTGGTGAGTTGATCAAGACCATGCTTGACTTGATCGTGCTCGCATTCCAGACCGATTCAACTCGTTTTGCCACCTATCAATTTGGCAGCATGCATGGAGCGATTTCGATTGCTGGCAAGTTTCCTCAACTGCTCGGTATGAAGAAGAACATGCATGGACTTGCTCACGGCGGTAAGAAGCCTGGTGGCGCGGCGCAACAAGGCGAATGGGATCGCTTCCTGGCTAGTCAGCTAGGCTATCTGATCCAGCGAATGAAAGATATTCCCGAAGGCGATGGAACGCTCTTGGACCACACTGCCCTGCTCTACGGAAGTAGCAATAGCACGACGCATACAAATCTCAATTACCCCTTGATTGTCGCAGGCGGCAAATCCATGGGGTATCAGCATGGGCAGCACTTGCAGTACGGTAAGGAAGTGCCCTTGGCGAACCTGTATCTCATGATTCTGAATCGCTTGGGTGTCCAGGTTGATCAATTTGCCGACAGCTTGGGAACATTGGATATCTAAGTTTTAGCCCTTAGGTGCTAGAGCTGGCTCGGTGTTATTTGAGAATTCATGAACAATCGATCTGCGGTGAAACGGAAGCTACCTGTTCCCGAGTTCGTGCTCGATTCAGGACTTCGAATATTTGAGAGTCGGCATGAAGACTCCTTTTCTATGGCGCCCAGGCAGCATGCTTTTCCCGAGCTGCTTTTCTTTTATGAAGGACAAGGTAGAGTCGAGTTTTGGGAGTCGCCGAAGCGTAAGAAGAGCGTGGCTTGCAGTGCGGGTGATTGCGTCATCGTTCCAGCGAAAACGGACCACTCCATCGTAGACGATTCGGAAGCTCCCTTCGCGCTTTTCGGGCTCGCCGTCGATCCTAAAATTATTTCCGTCAGCCAACCGCTAGCAGATCTACTTCCGAGTGGGAAGCTACCCAGAGAACGGATGCTGACGTTGGATGCGGAGACTCGCATTCGTCGCCTCTTATATTTAGCTTCGGAAGCCAATGCGTTGTCCATGCTTACTGCCGTGGCAGAAGCGCTTGATTTGCTGGTGCGCATTGCCGGTACTCCGAAGAAGGCAAGGAGCGGACGAAAGGATATAGGTCACGAACAAATTGATGCTTATTTAGCTTGGCTTACAAATCACTTCTTCGAGTCGTTGACTTTGGAGGATGCTGCAAAATCCTGTGCAATGTCGCGGCGCAAGTTCACAGAATTGTTCAGGGTACGAACTGGAAAGACGTGGTTGCAATATGTGCAATGTCTGCGAATTCAGCATGCGATTCGTTTGCTCCAAGAAAGCGATAGCAAAGTAGCGTCTATTGCTTTCCAAGCGGGATTTGATGAAGTTTCTACGTTTTACCGAGTCTTCAAACGCGTCACAGGCAAGCAGCCACTCGAGTTCCGAACGTAAAGGCCTGTTGATCGCGCGGAGGCTGGCCAATGGTAAGTTGGCCTTTGGAGACTTGGAAGCCAGCTACCATGAATTGGCGATTATATATCCAATGGACTTTATCTCGCGTGCTGAGGAATTCTGCTCCTTTGCCCGAATTGCCAGTTCGTTTGCTCAATCTGCCAAGACAGAATGGATCGCAACGAGCAAAATGACTGCGTAGAAATTTTGTAAACATCTCTTCATAAAGTCTCTTAGAAATGAAGACAATCAAGGTTGCCATGCATGGCGTGACTGGGCGCATGGGTAAGAATCAGCACTTTATCCGGTCCATTCTGGAAATCATGAAGCAAGGTGGTGTGACTCTTCGCGGCGGTGAGTCGGTGCAAGTGGAGCCTATTCTGCTAGGACGGAATGAAGCAAAGCTGCGGGAGCTGGCCGAGTCGATAGCCACAGATGCAATCGGGCGCTCGGTAGAATATTCCACCGATATCGATCAAGTCTTCGCCGATGACTCGACGGATATCGTCTTTGATGCTGCTAGTACTCAGCTGAGGCCAGCAACGCTGCTCAAAGCAGTCGAGAATGGAAAAGCCATATACTGTGAAAAACCAATTGCGGATCAATTAGATTCGGCAACGGAATTGGTTGCTGCGATTGAATCACGTGGTGTAATCAACGGTGTCGTCCAAGACAAACTTTGGTTGCCAGGTATGCGCAAGCTTCGAATGCTCCGCGATCAAGGGTTCTTCGGCGATATTTTGAGCGTGCGTGGCGAGTTCGGATACTGGGTGTTTTCAGGACACGACCCCGAACAGCCGATTCAACGACCATCTTGGAACTATCGCAAGGAAGATGGCGGAGGAATCATGCTGGATATGTATTGTCACTGGCAATACATGATCGAAGATTTGTTTGGCCCCATCGAGCGAGTGCTCTCACACGCGGCGATTGATTTGAAAGAACGTATCGACGAATCCGGGAAGCCGTACTCTTGTACTGCGGATGATTCTGCTTATGCCCTTTTCGTGTTGTCGAACGGAATCACATGCCAGTTCAACAGTTCGTGGGCGACACGTGTGCGTCGCGACGACCTGTTGACGGTTCAAGTTGACGGCACTAGGGGTTCCGCTGTAGCGGGTTTACGAGAATGCTGGGTTCAATCGGCTGGTGCGACTCCACGACCAATTTGGAATCCTGATATTCCTCAGCCAATCAACTTTTATGAAAGTTGGCAGCAAATCCCCAATGCGAATGAGTTTGACAACGCATTCAAAATCCAATGGGAACTATTCCTGAAGCATTATGCGGGTGACGGTGATTTTCCTTGGTCTATACGCCGCGGTCTGGATGGACTTGCACTAGCTTTGGCTGGGCAAAAATCTGCGGAGGAACGTTGTTGGGTTGATGTCGCGGATGCAAACTGATGAGTAAGGATATTGCCAAGAGGAGCCAGCCTTCGATCGACAAGCTGGCTGTGCATACGATGACCACCAAGCCAATGAAGCTTGAAGTGGCTGTTCGAGAGTATGCCGCACGAGGAATTCGAGGAATTAGTGTGTGGAAGGAAGCCCTCGAAGGTTATACAACCAGCGAAGCAAAGCAAATTATCGTGGATCACGGGTTGGAAGTACCAGCACTGGTGCGCGGTGGATTTTTCTGCGCGGAAAGTAAGTCCGAGCGATTGGATAAAATTGAAGAAAATCGCAGGCTCATTGAAACAGCGGCTGAGATCGAGGCAGAGATGTTGGTCTTGGTTGTCGGCGCCATTCCAACTGCCAGTTTAGAAACGCAACGGCAATGGGTGTCTGAGGGCATTGCCGCACTTATCGACGAAGCCAAAGCGGCTAACATTCATTTGGCGATCGAGCCCTTGCATCCGATGTACGCGGGTGACAAGAGCTGCATCAATCGAATTGCGGAAGCGAGTGAAATCTGCGAGCAACTTGGCTGTCCCAATGTCGGCGTCGCCGTCGATGTTTACCATGTTTGGTGGGATCCTGAACTCACGCAGCAAATTGAGCTACTAGGAAAAACGAAACGTCTTTTTGCGTTTCACATTTGCGATTGGCGTGTTCCGACGCGTCATTTGCTAACGGATCGTACGCTCATGGGGCAAGGATGCATCGATGTGCCGGGCATTCGAGCCTGCGTCGAACAAGCTGGATTCGATGGTTGGAACGAAGTTGAAATCTTCTCCGAAGACTTTTGGGCGCAGGACCAAGGCGAATTCCTAGACCAGATCGTTTCCGCCTACCAGTCCGATAGCTAGTCTTTGTTTTCGCTGAGGACGGCTACGAATGCCTTTTGAGGGATGTTGACGCTGCCAAACTGTTTCATCTTCGCCTTTCCCTTCTTTTGCTTTTCCAGCAACTTTTTCTTCCGCGTCACATCGCCGCCGTATAGTTTAGCGGTGACATCCTTGCGAAACGCTTGAATGGTGGCTCGGGCGATAATTGTTCCGCCAATCGCACCTTGGATCGGGATCTTGAACTGGTGACGAGGAATGGCTTCAGCCAACTGCTCGCAGTAATGCAATGCGCGGGCACGTGCCTTATCGCGGTGTACTAAGTAGGAAAGGGCATCAATCGGTTCCTTGTTCACCAGAATGTCGACTTTGACAATATCCGTATTGCGGTACTCGATCGGCACGTAGTCGAACGATCCGTAACCGCGCGTGATCATCTTGAGCTTACCGTAGAAGTC
>JBCCEO010000315.1:0-8399 GCA_039030255.1 Planctomycetota bacterium
CTCGGGGGTGAAAGAAGACCACTCCGATTGCCTGCTGCTGAACTGGCTCGCTTGTCTCGATGGCGGACCCTGCTACACTCGATCCAAAATCGTTCTTAGCATGCGCTGAGACTCCGTTGCTCGAAGTGGAACAAAAGTGACCTCTCAATTTTCTTCTGCCGATTCAGATGGCCAAGGCTGGAATTTGGAAAGCTCCTATTGCGCTTTACCTGAGGTGTTGTTCAAGGACGCGACACCAGCCGAATTTTTTGATCCCAAACTCTGCTTGGTCAATCACACTTTGGCACAAGAGCTTGGTTTAGATTTCTTATCGTTTGAAGATAACGTGCTCGCGCAGCTTTTCTCGGGACAGCTTCTTCCTGAAACGTCCCGACCAATTGCACAGGCCTACGCTGGTCATCAATTCGGTGGATTTACCACGCTCGGCGATGGTCGAGCTCATCTGCTTGGCGAGCATCGAACTCCGTCAGGCCGGTTGGTGGATGTGCAATTCAAGGGTTCGGGTGTCACGCCTTTTTCCCGCAGCGGTGATGGGCTCGCCGCGCTTGGTCCGATGCTCCGCGAGTACATCATCAGCGAAGCCATGCACGCGTTGGGTATTCCGAGCACACGTAGTCTGGCTGTGGTGACGACGGGACAGCCCGTTTATCGCGAAACAGTGCAGCAAGGTGCCGTGCTGACCCGTGTTGCATCCAGTCATATTCGAGTTGGTACTTTTCAGTACTTGGCGGCCATCAAGGATCCAGAAACACTAAAGCAATTGGCAGACTACACGATTGATCGTCACTATCCGGATCTAGCCGATGCATCAGACGATAGGTCCGACAAATCGAATCGCTATCTTTTGCTGCTCGCTCGCGTCATCGATGTTCAAGCCGCATTGGTTGCCAAGTGGCAACTAGTAGGATTCATCCACGGCGTGATGAATACCGACAACATGGCGATTGGCGGTGACACGATCGATTATGGTCCTTGCGCCTTCATGGATCGTTATCATCCAGGAACTGTGTTTAGTTCCATTGACCACGGCGGTCGCTATGCCTACGCGAACCAGCCTCCGATTGCCCAGTGGAATCTGGCGCGATTTGCAGAAACCTTGATTCCACTGCTGGACGAGGATCAAGAGCGAGCGATTGAAGTTGCGACTGATGCCCTGCACCAGTTCCCTGAACTACATGAAAGCTACTGGCTGGACGGCATGCGGCAGAAACTCGGGTTTCAGGTATCGAAGTCCGAAGACCGCGAGTTAGTGGACAGTCTGCTTGCCTGGATGGAGACTGCTGAGGTGGACTTCACCAATACCTTCGATGATCTAAGCACAGGTAGCTTGAGCGCAGGCAAACCCGGCGTCGCGGCGTACCAGCAACCCGAGTTCAAGATTTGGTTCGAGCGTTGGCAGTCACGTCTGCAAGCGGAAGGGATGTCCGAAGAGTCCGCGCGTGACGGCATGCTGCAAGCCAATCCAGCTGTAATTCCAAGAAATCACCGTGTTGAAGAAGCTTTAGCTGCTGCAGTTGCCGGAGATCTGGGTGTGATGGAGCGTTTGATGCAAGTCTTACTCAATCCATTTGCGCGGAATGATGCATCGCTGGCGTATCGCGATCCACCTCCGCCCAACCAATGCGATTACAAAACCTTCTGTGGCACTTGATGACTCGCACCCTACGCGTTTGGATCAACTTCGCAGGTCGGACAAGTCTCGTTGATAGCGTCAATCATTCTGCGGAATCTTCCGAGCTGCTTGCGATCAAAGCGTAGTTTCAGTCGCGGCAGATCGGCCAGTTCGGGCTCGTTCGATTCGGGGGGGAGTGCACTGACTTGTTCGATCTTGCCTTCTACCAAAATATCAGAGAAGGAATCGTTGAGCTCTTCGACTTGCTCGTCAGTCAGTTTGTGGTTGATCCGTAGCACAAGCGTATCGTTGACGTAACGCATGCTATGGTAGACGCGGTAGAAATTGAGAGTCTCTTCGACCGCATCTTCGACGCTGTCGGTAATCTTATATAGCGCAACATCATCGGGGCTGATCATGCCGTCGCGCAGCAAAGTATGATCGACGAATTCGCCAAAATGCTTCCAGTAATCGCCGCCTGGTTCGTCCAGCAGAACGACGGGTATCATGGCTTGTTTTCCGGTTTGAATTAAAGTTAGTACTTCCGCCGTTTCGTCCAGTGTTCCGAATCCGCCCGGAAGCGAGACAACCGCACAACATTCCTTGACGAACATTAGCTTGCGCGTAAAGAAATACTTCATCGTCACCAGCTTGGGGTCGCCCTCGATAATCGGATTGGCACTTTGCTCGAATGGCAGCTGAATATTGAGGCCCATCGACAGTTCTTTGCCAGCTCCGACGTGACCCGCCTCCATGATGCCGCCACCAGCACCCGTGATCGTCATCCAGCCTTGTCGCGTCATGGCGCGGCCGAATTCGACCGCTTGCTGGTAGGAAGCTTGCTCGGGCTGTGTACGTGCCGAACCAAAGACCGTAACTTTGCGTCTTCTGCGATAGGGCTGGAAGACTTTGAACGCATATCGCAACTCACGGATGGAGCGACTCAGGATTTTTAAGTCGCCGCGCGAGGTTTCATCCTTTTCCAGCCTTTCAATGGTCCGTCGCATCATGTCCAGCAGATCAGAGTGTCCAGATTGCTCGGCCTCCGATTCGGCTGGATCATCCGCCGGGTGAGGGCGTTCTTTGACGTTCTCCCCTTGGGCTAACGGGAACTTGGTGAAATCTTCGGAGTCCGACATACACAACCTCTGGGAAAAATGCGTTTCTTTATGGCCGATCAGCAAACTCCAAGAATTCGGTCTGCCGATGTGTAGTTTCAGCGTTTTGGTAGTTTGCAAGCTAGATTCAAAGCCGAAAGTACTCTCGGGCCGAGGCAATCTTATGAAATCCAGGTTTTGGACAAAACAGCAAGTGGGCTTTGATATCTGACCATATCGGGCGAAAATCTCCAGTTCTTCGGAATTCCAAGCTTTGGGTGCCTACCAATGCGGGTTCACTCAAATCAGCTCAGTGATAGCAAGTACGAATTGATGATAGTCATATTAGTCAAAGCTCATTGGCCAGTAGGCTGAACGCATCACAAATTAACGCAAGCCCGTCCTAACAACCCATCGCGTTCTACCAGCGCGGACTACGAGAATATGTTCAACAAAGTTAGTACCCAAGTTCGTTTTCCAGCTCAAGAAGTTGAGATCCTCGAATTCTGGAAGCAAAACGAGATCTACGCAAAGACGCTTGAGCAACGAGCGGATTGCGAGCCCTTTGTGTTCTTTGAGGGACCCCCTACGGCCAATGGAATGCCGCACCCGGGGCACTGTCTGACCCGTGCGATCAAAGATCTTTTTCCTCGCTACAAGACAATGCGCGGTTATCGCTGCGAACGAAAAGCCGGTTGGGACACCCATGGATTGCCGGTGGAAGTCGAAGTTTGCAAAGAGCTCGGGATTCACGGCAAAGATGAAATCGAGGAGTTCGGAATCGAACCCTTCATCCAAAAGTGCCAGCAAAGCGTCTGGCGCTACATGCAAGAGTGGGAGCGTCTGACCGAACGCATCGGATTCTGGATCGACCTTGGCGAAGCCTATGTGACGTATCACCAGAGTTACGTGGAAAGTGTCTGGTGGTCGCTCAAGAAACTTTACGACGAAGGCCTACTCTACCGTGGGCACAAAATTGTCTGGTGGTGGGCCCAAGGTGGAACCGCACTTTCCAGCGGCGAAGTCGGCCAAGGCTATCGCGAAGTTGCAGACCCAAGCGTCTACGTCAAATTCCCGCTCGTCGATGAAGAGAACACTTCCTTGGTAGTGTGGACGACAACTCCATGGACTTTGCCGAGCAACACCTACACGGCCGTTCACGAAGACATCGACTATTCTGTTTGCGTGGATGCAGAATCAGGCGAGAAGTTCATCGTGGCTGAAGCTCTGGTAGAGAAAATTGCCGAGAAAGCAAAACGCGAGTGGACCGTAGAGTCTACGTTAAAAGGAAGTGAGCTTATCGGTCGGCGCTACCGTCCGCCGACTGACACTTACTATGCCGAGCAGGGTGAAGCGAAGGGCAAGTTGAAAGATGGTGGCGAAGACTATCTTTACTGGCGCATCGTTCCTGGCGACTTTGTCACACTCGATAGTGGAACAGGGTTAGTGCACACCGCTCCTGCATTCGGTGAAGCAGATTACGAACTACTCGTGCAGGAACTCCCTCGCTTTAGTGACGAAGGTCCGTTACCTGGTCTGCTCTGCGCCGTGGGCTCCGACGGCAAGTTTACTTCGGATTATCCGGAGCAAGAAGGTGTGTGGGTTAAGGATGCTGACAAAGGCATCACACGGAGCATCAAGGAAAAGGGACTCTTGCTGATTCACGATCAGTACTTGCATGACTACCCATTTTGCTGGCGTGCCGACCAAGATCCACTCATTCAATATCCGCGCGAGAGTTGGTTCATTCGCACGACCCAGTTCAAAGACAAGATGCTGGCCAATAATGCCAAGATCGGTTGGCTTCCCGAAAATATTCGCGATGGGCGTTTTGGCAACTTCTTGGAGAGTAACGTGGATTGGGCGCTCTCCCGAGAACGCTACTGGGGAACTCCCCTGCCCGTCTGGGAATGTGAAAGGACTGGCAAACGAGAAGCGATTGGCAGCTACCAAGAACTCTTGGAGAAACCGGGAGTCACTGGAAGGGAAATGTGGGAACAAGCCAAGGCGGCTAATCCCGAATTGAGCGAAGATCTCAAAGTCCACAAGCCCTACATCGATGCGATCAAGTACGATTCGCCCTTCGAGTCGGGTGCTCGGATGCAACGTGTGCCCGAGGTGATCGACTGCTGGTACGACTCGGGAGCAATGCCCTTCGCTCAATGGGGCTATCCGCATCAAGGCAAAGAACGTTTCCAGCAGGAGTTCCCTGCAGACTTTATCAGCGAAGCGATCGACCAAACACGAGGCTGGTTCTACAGCCAACTTGCGATCAGCACGATGCTGTTTAGCGAAGAGCAAGAATATCCGCACCCGTACAGCAACTGTATCGTCCTTGGGCTGATGTTGGCCGAATGGTGGGAGTCGAAGAAAGCCAAGGAAAACAATCGGCCTGCGATCTATTTGACCGAAGACGAAGCCAAGGCAGAAGAAGGCAAGGACTACGTGGCCAAGACGGGCAAAATGTCGAAGCAGCTGCGCAACTATCGCAGTCCGCAAGAGATTTTTGATACCCACGGCGCCGATGCACTGCGATGGTACTTCTTTGCGAATCAACCGCCATGGAGTTCGATCATTTACTCCGAACGGGCGATTCGAGACAGCATCCCCGAGTTCATGTTGCGGATGTGGAACGTTTTGAGCTTCTTTACGATTTACGCTGAAATCGATCAGTTCGAAGGACCAGCCGAAATCGATGGCGAGCTAGATCAGCTATCCGCATCGGAGATGGCTGCTGCAAAAACGTATCGACCCGTGTCGGAGCGCGGCGAGTTGGATCGCTGGATCCTGGGCGAGCTGTCAGCGACGATTGGCACGGTAGTTGAACACATGGATCGATACGAGAACTACCCAGCCTGCCAAAGTATTTCGTCCTTGGTCGATGTGCTCAGCAATTGGTATGTCCGCCGATGTCGTGATCGCTTCTGGGGCGAAGCCACTGCGGCGGAAAGCCAAGATAAGGCGGACGCATATTGGACGCTTTACGAAGTCCTGGTTGAGCTTTCGAAGTTGGTTGCACCTTTTGTTCCCTTTGTTGCGGAAGCCATGTGGAAGGCACTGACCGAGCCGGTCCAAGGACGCGTGCGCGAGAGTGTGCACCTGTGCGATTATCCAAGCGTGGCATCGCCTGCGACAGACACACGAGTGGACGAAGTTCTAAGTAGCCGCATGAGCGTGCTCCGCGAAATCGCTTCTCTCGGACGCAGTGCTCGGATGGACGCCAAGCTAAAAGTTCGTCAGCCGCTGGCCAGCGTCGAAGTCTGTTTGGCGGATGCCGAGCATATGCAATGGCTTCAGGAGCATGATGCGATCGTTCGACAAGAATTGAACGTCAAGGAAATCAACTACGCCTCTGGCAACAGTCCTTTTATTGCTTATCAGATGTCGCCCAATTTCAAACGGCTCGGCCCGAAGATTGGAAAACAAGTTCCTGCACTGAAGAAAGCTCTGGGTGCTGCCGATGGCGGAACGCTCATGCAAGAGCTGCAAACCTCGGGGCAAATCGCACTCAACTTGGATGGCAATGATATCACGCTCGATAGCGAGGATATCGAAGTGCGATTGCAGGCCAAAGAGGGTTGGACGGCCTCGCAGGGGCGGCATAGCGTGGTCGTGCTTTCAACGGACTTAACACCAGAACTGATTCGCGAAGGCTACGCTCGAGACCTTGTGCGTCTCATTCAAGACAGCCGCAAGCAGCATGATCTGCAATTTACGGATCGAATCAACATCTACATCCAAGTCGAGGACGAAGAGATTCAAACGTCGATCGAAGAGAATAAGGATTACATTCTCGGTGAGACCCTAGGCGTTGATTTGCATCTGAATTCGGATTTGCCGCAAGGCGTCGAGATGACCGCCTTCGAGATTGCTGGTAAGGAAGTCTCGATTGGGATTCAGGTGGTCCAGGTATGACGGAGAATAGGAATGAGCCGCAGCGGAATCTGCCGATTGCCGTTTTGATTTCCGGTGGCGGTACGACGCTTAAGAATCTGCTCGGCATTCATGCCAATGGCCAGCTTGCAGTGGATTTCAAGCTGGTGGTCAGCAGCAAAGCGTCCGCGAAGGGGCTTGAGTTTGCCAAGCAGGCCGATATTCCGACCGAAGTTTTTGCCAAGCGCGATTTTGAAAGTGCCGAAAAGCATAGCGAGGCTGTGTTCGCTGCTTGCCGCGAGCAAGGCGTCGAAATTGTCGTTATGGGCGGCTATTTAGAGCACTTGTTGATTCCGGCAGATTTCGAAAATCGAGTCGTCAACATTCATCCTTCCCTGATTCCTGCTTTCAGCGGCAAAGGATTTTATGGTATGCACGTGCATCGTGCTGTGCTGGAATACGGCGCGAAGGTTTCGGGTTGTACCGTGCATTTTGTCGACAATGAATACGATCATGGGCCGATTATTGCACAGCGTTCCTGCGTAGTGCAGCTAGGTGATTCCGCCGAGGATTTGCAGCGACGCGTTTTCGAGCTTGAGTGTGAGCTGCTGCCCGATGTCGTGCAGTCCATTGCGCTGGGCGAGGTCTCGGTGCAGAATAGAATCGTCGAGATTTGCCAGGGCAAATCATAGTTCGTCTTATGGTCTTCTTTCGCTTTGCAAAAGCTCGTCCAAACGTTAGAGCCGCTTTGGGATCACAATTTAGGACGTAGTACGCTTGGCACGATCGCCTTCAGGGCAGGACTCAGCGCCGATGCTAAGCGTATCTTGGAAATGCACTTTGAAAAGAACGGCCCCGATGTTTGTATTAGTAAATACTCGAGGGTTTTAGTCTGGATCTGGCACGGAGAAGGACAGCTAGATCGAGTCGAGAAGTTTCTCGGTGAGAGCAGTGAGATAATCAAGAAGGAAATTCAGGAGTGGGCCGACGAACCTGACTATGTAGTTGACCTGGAAGAAAACCTGAAACTGAATCCAGCTTTGCACAAGGAACTCTTTGAAGGCAAAGACGGATCTTAGGGCGGAGGAAGCAGATGCGGGCAACTCGGGGAAAACAGTTGGGGACGACTCTTCTACTATCGGGGTAACGGGTTGAGAACAACTGCTTTAATTTGCATCTACTGTCTTTGGGAAAATTGGCCCGCGTCAATCAAGCTGCCATCGGTCCGGTGCGGTAAGTAGAAATCGATGCAGTCGTTTTGAAAGATGCGAAATTTGATGCCATGCCGCCAAAGTTGAAAGTAAGCGTCTAGGCTCTTGAGTTGCAAATCCTCCTTGGTCTCCATCGGTAAAAGAGGCCAGCGCAAGAAATCGCGAAGCCAAGAATCACAAGCGATAAAGTACAGAGACTGAGAGAGACGCGCGCCGAGACTATCTACCGGAAAAAGTGTTTCGATGGCTTGAGGAAGCTTGGACTCAACCAGCTTCAGCAAGTCGGACTTTTCTTCGGTTTTCTTAGGATGCTTGGGCGGCTTGCCTTCCAGGATGCGGATGGCAGGTATGCTAATTCCTGACTCTGGAATAAGCTGCGGGGCCAAGCAAAACAGTTGTTGTACAAAGGCTGCAGCCCTGCCCTCGGCTGTTTCAGCGCTGATGAAGGGAGGATGCCGTACGATGAAGAACGCGTCCTTCATATTGTCGCTGCGGCGGCCGCAGCCCACCGCATCATAGACGGCCTGAAGACGCGCGTGGCATGCGACGCCCTCGGGAGACTCGCTCAAGGACTCTAGCTTCGGAAGTCCGTCTCCGCGAAAAGCC
>JBCCEO010000316.1:0-8369 GCA_039030255.1 Planctomycetota bacterium
GCATAGGTTTCCGGATCAAACACATGCGCCAAGCTATCTGGGAAGAGGCGTTCATCACTGGGCATCTCGCAGGCAAATCGCCATGTCTCATAGACGGGCGCTGTAGAATCATCCGCACGAATATGCAGATTTTCCGACAGCCATTGAACTTCATCCTCACCGGCAAAGCGCGTGATCCAAACGGCGGCCATGAAGGCTTGCAGCGTGCGGTCTTGCCAGTGTACTTCCTCCGCTTTGTGGTTATCCAGCAGCAAGTGATCGAATCCCACGTTGAGTGAAAGAACTTGCTCGTACAGAGCTTGAAACTCTTTGACTTGCTCGCGGCGACTCAGATCGTCAATGCGTAAGACTTTCGCCCCACGCTTGATCGCATTGTCTCGAAATTGCTCGTACTCTTTACCCCGGCGAACCCGCACCGATTTCGACTCGACGGTCATCTGGAAGGCGACGAGTGCCATGATGGGAATTAGATCGTCGACCGTCACTTCGGCCGCTTGTCGGTCGCAGCCATCCTCCAGCATTTGGAAAAGAGATTCCCAGTAAACTTCGGCACCGGTCCGCAGCTCGTGCAATCGAGCTGGCGCAATCGTCCTGAGCCGTTCGACGAATCGCGGCACCGCCATGAGCTCTGCTTCTAGTAATTCAAGTGCCTCGGCTCGCTTGGAGCCCAGGTATTGCTTGACCTCCTCTTCGGTAAACTCATCCACTTGAGCGAAACACCATTTTTGCTGTTGCTGGGGATGGCCGAACAATTCCTTCCAAAAATGCTGAATGGACCAAGGTCGGCCGTCCGCGACGCAGCGAATGGTGGGATAAGCATGGAGAAAGCGTTGCAAGGCGGAGATGATGTTTCGTGCTTCTCGATCGTCGTCCATGTCGATTTGATCGAAGCCATCGACGATCAGGCTGAATTTCCGATTGCGAATTTTCCGACGGACGAGGCGGCGAATAGAGTCAGGAGAACAGCCTTGCATGTTGCTTCCCGCAGCCGCATTCTCACCGCCATCGCTGCCGGAAGCAGTGTCCAGGATTGCCTGCACGATCAAGGCATCTTCGGCCTGATCGCAATCGAGATAGCTGCGACTGGCTTTCGGGAGTTGGGATATATCCAACAATACCGCAAGCTCTCCAGCTTGGCTTTGCGCCCGTAGATACTGGGTCTGCTGAGAGCTTTTGGTCTTTCCGACTCCAGCACCAATCGTAATGCACAGATGCCGACGTGGAGGATCCATAAGAAAGCTAGACCGATCCGGAACTTCTTCCCAAGCTCCCTGCCATTTTTCTTGGAGTTTCTGTTCGGCCTCATCCGTTTGCTCACCGCGATCCAGCATGCGGCGCATGCGAAAACGTTCGGGACGCAAGAAGTCACGCTCCTGCCCCTCTTCGCAGACGAGGTGCAACAGACGCTGCGATGGAATAAATCTTGGCTTCCTTCTCATGTCGAACACGTTACCAGATCGGAGCACAAGGCAGAAGTGGAGCGTCCCGTGCAGCACGGCTTCGCATTTAGGAATCTCTCCATCGCCAACAAATCTCACAATCTTTGTCAGCCGAAACGGCCGCAGATCTGGCGTCGAGCCCGGTTTCCGAATCCCAGTCGAAGCGTTGCCAATGAGAGCCACGGAGATGCCCCGCAAGCAGTTCGATCCAAAGCTGGACGCCTGCGGCCACGGTCATCGCATTGAACGTGACTAAGCTACCTGCCCGCTGCATGTTCCAAGTAGGACCAAGCTGATGGTGCAAATGGTCTGAGCGCATGTTCAGCTCAAATCTTCGGCGTTCCAAATCTGGCATCGGTCCAACACAAGCTACACATCCTTCACCTGGAAGAAGAATCCTTGCGTCGCCAAATAGGGCTGAATGTCGTTCGTCGTCCCGAGCAACATTGGTCCCGATATCCAGATGCAGGGTGCAACTTTGCCGCGCAGCCATTGCAACGGACAGTCGTGCTGCGTCATTGTCGACACAAGTCACAATTAGATCTGCCGGTTCTTGCAAAATCGCTTGGGCTGCCGCAGTAGTCACGGAGTTCTTCAGCACGGTCAGCGCGAGGTCAGGTCGGAATGCTTGCAAGCGCCGCGCCAATGCGGAGACTTTGCGCGAGCCCACGTCGGAAAAGTTCAAGCCCACCATGGCATCCATGTTCTCAAGTTTGAGCCGATCGCCGTCGATCAAACGCAGACGGCGAACGCCAAGCGAGGCCAATTGGAAAGCAGCCGCACTTCCATTGCGACCAGCGCCGACCAGCGTTACGTCGGCCGTGCGAATTTTATGGAGTACTGGAGTTCCCAGTGCGCCGCGCGTTCGACTCCAACGCTTAGAATTCGTCGACGAGTGCTCGGAAGCAGCGCCCAGACGCAGCATTCCAGATCCGACACATTGCACTTGGTCGAGCGCGAACAATTCCCGTTGATGCACGCAGCCAGCATTCCAGCTCGCGTGCTTGGTCGCGTCGACCAATAGAAGGACCAGCGTTTGCGAGGGACCGGGCTGGATTGTATGCACCATGGATCGCATCGTATCCGGATCTCTCACATCTTCGCATGGGTAAATCATCAACCAATCGTCGGCAGCAAGGCGATCTGATCCCCTTGGCAGAGAATCGGCCATCGCGGCATCCTCGGCGATCAGGCTGATAGTCCTCTGACTGTTCTGCCACCGAAGCGGGGACACTGCACATCGATGGGCTTGAACTCCGATGCCGCGCCATACCGCTTCCCAAATACGCTGTGGGATGACCAGTCGCCATGTTTTCGATAAAACGGATTGTCTTGCAGCAACCATTCTAGAAACTCATTGGGGTAAGGTCCGGGATGTTTTAAGGCGTAGCCTCGCGGGCAGCCGTCTGTATTCAAAACAGCCGTCTGTTCAACTCAGATTCAATACAGGCAGATAGCTGTTGCGTAGCGCTAGTGAACGAGAGCTTACTCTCCATGGGGAGTCGTGGCCCCAGGCGCGGTGAGGGCTCTTGCTGCTGGCCATTCCCTCCCCGTCGCTCGGGCTCCGACCCTTGTATTTGTCCTCGTTGAACTCGGACAAAGAGGGTAAGTTTGAAACGTGCAACTCAAAAGCTGACGCTGCGGGTAGTGGAGAGGCCTAGCTTACGCTGCGGGTTGGTGAAGAAGACCTAGCTGACGCTGCGGGTAGTGAAGAGGGCCTAGCCTACGCTGCGGGTTGGTGAAGAGGCCTAGCTTACGCTGCGGGTTGGTGAAGAGGGCCTGGCTGAAGCGGCGAGGTGGTGAATTAACTGCCTGTTCATCGGCATCAACGCAGTGCAAGTTCATGCCCTGCGATTTCAGGTTTATCCTCGATAGGAGACGTAAGATGTCCTCAGCATCTCAACAAACAGAGCGTGCAGCGGAAGTGGTTCCGCTGGCGGATGCCGGCCAAGCTGACAACGAGTCCTCGGAATTGGCTGCCTCGATTCGCCAGATCGCAAGCCAAGAACAGGAGCGACGCGAGCTGGAAAAACAAAAAGAAATGGAAGCCCAGCGTGAAGTGGCCCGCTTCGATTGACGCAAACCCTTGTATTTATGGGACTTACGGACGCCTGAAATCCTCGGAGAAAAAAATGAGGATTTCAGCGCGTTCCGTGCCGGTTAGCTGCCTATATATCTCTACTCAGACCAATTGAAGTGTCAAACAGCTAGGGATTAGGGAGCGGTACAATGGCAGCCATCAAGCAACCAGATCAAGTTTGTAACGCCGTGGAAGACGTAGAAGAGTTTATCGATGAGATTGAGGCAGCGATTCGAAGACTCGCTATTGCGGATTCCGATCCGGATGCAAATGATATTCAGACCATCCGAAGCGCCGTGCTGGCCCGGCTCCGACGCAAACTTGGCTCCTCGAAATGCGATCTCTGGTGGTTCTTGAGGGAGCAATGCGGATACAGCGACAAGCAGATCCGCAATCATCTATTCGATGGGCAACCCAAAGACCTTCAACCATCGGACGGGGCATTCCTGCTGCAGATCTACGCTGAGCTGATTACAGCCAACCTCCTGCGTCGCAACAAGCATCGCTGCGGCTGCTGGGAACGTTATCAAGATACGATTCATCCGCTTATCAAGCGCGAGGGCAAACGCAAATCGCGAAAATCGGCCGACATGAGGCGCGAGTGCAACAAGATCCACTGGATCCAAGGATACGGAGAGCAGCACAACGACGGGCGACGCAGCGAAAAACAACCCTTGGCTTGGCTACATACCGCCGTGGATGGAAATGTGATTTTGAAGCCCGTCGAGTTTCGAAACGGACAGATCAGCGAAAAAGGAAGCGGGTACTACCGCGACCTGGGAAACTCCATGCTCATCGCCGTGTTCGAGACTCCTGCCGGAACGGGGCTCTATTTGATTGGCTCGGATCAGAATTGGCGTCTCTTGGATTCGCGACAGATCGAACGGAATGATCCTGCGATACTCGATGATGACGGTTCCTTCCGCAGTGCGATCGAGTTGTTCGAGGATAAGCGTTGCGAAACGCCAACAGTCTTCTACTGCACCCACTGCCGTGAGATCGTGGGACGAGATGGAAAGCACTGTCGCGGCAAAAAATGTGTTTGGGAAATCGTGGAACGCCAAGATTGGTCGGGGGTAGAGCTTCAGGAATACAAAGCAAACGTCTTTTCCTGTGGCCAGCACTTTTGGCCCTGCCGAGGACTTGATCGCTGCCCAGTGCCGCGTTGTTCCTGCCACAGCCTTGGTGCCGATGCGATCAAGGATGTGAGTCGTTGGACGGCCCACTTTGCAGATCTCGATCCAAGCTCCATCTAGCCCTTCCCTTAAGCAGTCCCCAACCCCTCAAATAGGAGGCAGAACCATGATTCAGTATGAAGATCTCTGCTCAACCCTTAACGATCTGTTTTCCAGTGCAATCATCAATCCTGAGCGTGCGAGTCTCGATGAAGCTGGCGAGCTCAGCCTAGCCGTCTTTCCTCGCCAGGAACACGATGATGGAAGTCGGACGGTCAGCGTTATGCTGACGCATAGCCTTACCATTCCCGCCAACTTGAAGTTCCTCATCTATGGTGTCTTCGATAGCGAAGGGGACCTCGTCGGCTTTGGTCGCACCGACCGTCACGGAGCATTCTTGGCGAAGATGCAACCCGGTGAGTATCGGATTCGATACTTGGCCGAAGCGGAATTGGAAGTGGATCGTGTCATCCTGGAAGCGATTGACGATGCAGAAACGCGAACCATGTTGGACGAATTGGACGCTTCGGTTTCCTTCGGCCAGTGGTTTGCTGATTTGACCCGCCACTCGGACGACCCTCTCCTTGACTTTGACGAGCAACTAGTAACATTCTCCGAAGAAAGCAGTGGTGAAGATTGGCTAGCCGAAGGCGAGTACTTGGGACTTTCGATCAACAGGAAATGGTTTTGCATCGAAATGCCCTTTGATTTCATCCCAGAGAAATACGCCGCAGAAGAACTTTTTCCTTACGGCATCATGCAAGTGAGTTACCACAGCAACGATGGTAAACTTCTTGGCTCTGGGCTGATGACAGTCAACGTTGACAGCCGCCAGCGGCTGGTGGGGCGAATTCGTATTGAGAAGTTTGTCCAAGTAGATTCGCCACGCCTGGCTCGCTTTTCCTGGGAGCATATTGGCAAGCAAGACGATGCACTGATTGCTAAGCTAGATGTGGAAGAAGTGAAAGCCTTATTGGAATCCGAAGTAGTCAGCTTCAATGCCGACTTGCGGCGTAAAATCGAATTGCTCATCACGCGATTCAACTCGTAAAGGAAACAGGAATGAACGACTCCAAGGATTTATTAGACTTAAGAGAACGCTTGCTGGATCCGACAAGGTGCAAGACGCTATGGGATCCGGAGAATCTTTCGAAAGCCTTCTACGGTGCCGAAAGTATGCTCGCGGATGCCATCCGTGATGCAGCATCGATTGGCTATGAGAAGCTCTCCGAGGCATGCTCGTCGCTAACTGACAATCGTCCTGCAGATCATCTGTGGACGCGGACGCTTCGCGGCTTCATGTCCGCCTTGTCGGCTTGTTCCTTTCGGAAGTTTGGTGGCGATGAGTTTCAAAGTTTTGTAGCGGAAGCCATCGAATCCTTCGAGCTTGCCTGGGAGCTGCCCGAGTCGGAAAAGATGGAGAGTCTTTCGACGCCGCTACTTACGGACTTGCCGATTGGGGCCAAGTTCCACCCGCTTGCCATGTGGGCCGTCAGCGATCTCATTGCAGAGCTCACGCGATCAGAGACGGACGAACTGCCCGAGCCGCGCTCGGTCAGAACACCGATTCTTGGTGGGATTGTGGACCAAGGTTTGTTTTACCTGACGATCGAGTTGTTTCCATGCGAAGGTGGCTTGCTCGTGCCTGATCTTCGCTATCTTGGGCTAACGAAAATCGTTGCCAAGGGGAAACACTCTGGAGACGGTGGTGCCACCTTTTTGCAAGCCATGAACGAAGTTTGGGAGATGTCCGGTGCAGGGAAAAGCTATCGCGGGCGATGGCGGCTTGAGCCGCCGGCCCAGGAAGATCGACGGCTCTTGGAGGACGAAGCGGAGAACCAATTTCCATCCAGTATTGCAGGTCGCTCGGCGCAAGCGGCCACACTGTGCGCCATCTTGGCAGCCACAGGAAATCCCTACCACGAAACGGGCGAATCCGATTCCAGTTTCGACAACGTCGATCCCTTGGACGATGAAATCGCCATTTCCGCGAAGGTGATTCCGGATCCGGCTGCAAAGGATCCGACCCAACTGCAATTGGGCGCTGTGGAAAATATCCCGGAGAAACTCAGCAGCGCCAGGTCTGCCTTGGACACGGTTGTCTTTTGCAAGGGTGAAAAAGAGGATAAACAGATTCAGGAACTCAATGATGCAAGGGAAGAAGCGCAGAAAAACGCGACGCCCTACGATGGTTTGCACATTGAGAAAGCCGAAACGGTTGCGGACGCACTGGATATGTTGCTTGTCACCAACCGGCACCTCCGCAAGTACCAAGGGCTGGTTCGCGAGAGTTGGCTCAAGCAATGGCAACGGCCGGATCCAGAAAACGGTTATCCAGGTGCGCGCTTTCCCGGCGACGACGCTCCAGGGCCCGACATGGAAAACTTGCCCGAGCAGGATCAAGAAGGCGAAGGCTAGGCTCGGAACATTCGTCGCTTAATTGCTAATCCTCGCGTTTGGAGGCTGTGCAGCTCATTAGTTCAAACGATTGTCATGTTTTACTTACTCTCCCTCCCGCGCAGCGGGTTCTTGAGGGAGAGTCGAGCTATCAGGCTCGGAGAGGGTTCTTACGGAGGACCATTTGCGAATCTCTCTGAAGCTGCACAGCCTCCTTGCGGGAGGGTCGGACGTAACACGGCCGGGGAGGGTTGAATGGCCACTCTCTGCCTCCCCAAGGAGAGTAGGTCGAATTGCCTGACAAAAGTCTACACACCTGCTGTCTTCACCAACCCGAAGCGTCAGCGAGGAAATCCTGCAATGAAGCATCAGCGAGGAAATCCCGCACCGAGCATCAACGAGGAAATCTGATCTTGTACACCCGAGTTCCAAATCCACCACCGAAACGCCAATGACGACACCCACACCCTTCATTCACGACCAACGCTGGAGTCTACTGACCGAGACGGAATCACCGCAGAAGTTCTTGGACTCGGGGCGTTTTCGTCCTGGCAGGCCCTCGGCTGCGCTTGCCGTTGGGCAAGAAACGCAGGAAACGGAAGATCCCTGGGTGCCGATCACCGATCGCAATCAAGTGCTCACGAACTCCCTAACGCTCGCTCCAACGAACGCCGAAGCTGAGGAACGCGTTGATCTGTCACGCTTGGTGATCACTACTGATGCGGGCTTGGGAAAATCCATTGGCATGGAATGGTTGCATGCGGGATTGAATCAAAAAGGACTATGCCGACACCAACGGCACGAGGCCGATCTCAGCTTGGACGATCGCAAAAATACCGGATGGTTTGCGTTCACGGTTCCGGCAACTCTCCTGCGCAAAGAATCGGCTCAAACGATCAACGCGCGTCTCGAAGAATTCATGGCCGAAGAAATGGAGCGAAGGCTGAAGGAAGCAGGCCAGCATGTTTCTGCCAGCACTCTAAGTAGTCTTGTGCGGCGCCAGCGTCGCGCTGGGCGGATTATTTTGCTGATCGATGGACTGGATCAACTCGGGGATTGTGAAACGCTTGCTGCCATCACCGACTCGCCGATGTGGGAGCATTGCCATATGGTGATTGCGGGTCGGCCCTTCGCGCTTCAACGCGACTGGCACGCATTGTTTAGTGATGCACGCTGGCGCTTTGTGCGTGTCGAAGAATTGACGCTGGAGCAGCAACGATTCTATCTTGGCCAGGACTCCGCAGGCAAAGACAAAGCCTTGTGGTTCCGTAGTACCGC
>JBCCEO010000317.1:0-8360 GCA_039030255.1 Planctomycetota bacterium
CAGAAAGAAAGCCGCCATTTGAAAATGCCCAAATGAATACTGCGGCAATCGCGAGCATAGATTCAAAGTACATTCCGCCCAACATCACGATCAATCGATGTCTTGCCCTTGGGAAGCTCCAAGCCGATGTTGCATCGACGTACGCCAGAGGCATTCCCATCATTAAGATTGTTCCCATGTCGGGGACCCTGCCGCCGTATTTCTTGCAGGCGTACCCGTGTCCCAACTCGTGCCAGATCTTCAGGCCAATCATTGAGAAAGCTAAGAAGGGCAGGTTCTTGACTGCAAGGACGCCTTGGAGTGGTTCCGCGAAATCCGCTGCGCGTTTGTAGAGAACGAAGAGAGCCAAGCTTCCCGCAGCCAGCCACAACACCGCAAACCACTTGGTGAACAGGAAGGATGCGAGGGGCATCGTCTTGGTCAAGAACTGGTCAGGATTTGTCAGGGGAATGCGAATTGAAAGAAGCCGCATTGCTCCCGCTTGCTTTTTCGCTTCTTGTGACTTCTTTTGTTTTTCGTAAAGTTCTTTTCCTTGACCACCTGAATTCTTCAGGAGGTTTTGCATACGCAACGCCAAGATGAACTTGAAAAAGTCGTCTTCATGCTCTGCCGTGAAAACCTCTTTCTTGACGAGCGAATCGAAGGTTTCTTTTAGAGTCCGCCCTTCGCTGAGAGCCCCGACGATGCGATAGTCTTCCAAGCTAAATGCGTGCGACTGGAAGGATACAGGATCGTGGACGATGTAACGAGGTTTTCCGTTTCGAAACTGCCGACTGATTTCCAAATCTTGGCGCAGCGCAGTCCGCAGACCGCCTAATTTCGCAGCTAGAGATTGTTCGTCTTGTCCGCTTACGTCCATGTACTAGAACCAAATGGTTTCGTGTGCCCAATCGATTACATCTCTAAACAATACCCAATAGACTCGTTGCTTTTCTGTAGTAATTTTGGCGGTTCCTTCCATGCCACCACGCATCCACTCTCGAGGGTTTTCTAATCGCGCTCTCGCGACGAAGACGTTCTTGCCATCTCTTACCTCTGCGAGTCCGCTAACAGACTCAACTCGGAACGAAATTAGGTCCATGGGACGGCCAACCGGCGAGAATGTACCCTGGTGCCCCGGGGTGATGAAGGAAGCAATTCGGTCGGGCACTTCGATTTCAAGATCCCATATTTCCCCCAAAGCCAATTCCATCATTGCATCGCCAAACTGGAATTCTTGTCCGATGCTTTTGCGTAAATCGTGGTGAGAAACAGAGCCCTCTCGGTCGGCAAGGATGAGCGCCTGCGATAGCTGCTCTTGCGCACCTTGAATTTTCGCTTGGATGACTTCAAGCTTTGCGCGCTTCAATGCGATTGCTTTTGGCTCTTTATCCGCTAGCGCCTGTTTAAACTCTACTGCAGCTTCACCAAACTCTGCTTCAAGCAAGTGCTTTTGCAATTCCAGTTTTTCGGTTGCAAACTGAATCAGCGGATCACCAGTGGCAAACTTTTCGCCTTCTCGAACAAAGACTTCCTTGAGGCGACCATTGATAGGTGCTGTGACGTGGCGAATCGATCCGCTGGTTACTTTGGAATTGCATGAAGGCTTATAGTGCATAGTCCCGAGCCAGCACCACAGTAAGAAAGATAAGGCCGCGAAGAAGACGAAAAGTCGTGTAATGCTCGAAGTTAGGCGGTTCTTTTTCTCCAACAGCGAATCTGTAATGTGACTTAGTAGGCTTCGAGAAGAGCGACGAAGTAGAATCATCCCCGGTCCAAACGGACCAACCGTTTCCTGCAACTCTTTCGCGGACTCGCTGTTCAGTGGGTGCTCCGCGGTTCTTCTCAGACTCAAAACTGCTGTGCATTCACCCCCATGATCTTGCATCGGAAAAGAGTAGACATTGCACTCCCCTGTACCTCGCGACCACATCCGGTGAACACCATTTGCATAATCCTCTTCGCCATGATCGAGATTTGGAAATGCAACCAATTGGTTTTGGTCGGCACACTCCTCCATTGCCTGACGGATTTGCATCGCACCAGGACTATTCGATTTGACAATTGCAACTCCTGACAAGGCGATCAGTCGCACGCGTCCCCCAGCAACAAGACCAACACCAACTTGTTCGCACTCAAACCTATTCGACACGCTGTTGGCCAGTTCGTAGGCTAGCTCGACGTGTGACTCGAATTGGGAGGCTCTAGCGATTGCGTCTTGCGCGGCAGCGCTTTGTTTTTTTGTGGATTTTTCGGCGTCTTGGTTTGCTTCGACGGGTGAATGCCCAGTCTGCCTTTGCATGGCAGAGGGAGTGCTGGTCGTTGTTTCGTTCCTTTTTGAGCTCGCCTTCGGGCTGACTTTTCGAACAGCGACATCGGGTGAGGGATCAGATGTCTTTCGTGATGTATCGGCCTTGGGTGAACTATCCGTCTTTTGGGACTTCTTGCTTGCGTTAGCTTTTTCCGTTCCGTTGGTCTCGAGTTTTTTGTTTACCGTACTGCCATCGATTCCCTTGTCTGGTTGCTGGACCTGTACCGTATTCTCTGCAGCATTGGCTGAGGTATTGGTCTTACTCGGCCCTCCAGCCGCGACTACGGACTCGGCAGTCGTACTTTTTTCGGGAGGCGATTGTTTCGAATCTGAAGCCCGGGTGTTGTGATTTGAGAGGGCAGGTGGCGAGCCCACCTGCGAGGATTTAGCTTCGGTTGGGTTGGCCCTTTTAGGCCGAACGGCTGGGCGGCTAGTTGGCTTTTGTTTTTCTGGGCTTGGAGTTGACCGTGAAGATTTTGGCTGGCTTGGCTCGGTTCCTGCAGCATCTTGATTGGTCGCCTGACTTTTTCCCGCCTGACTGGACTGGTTGGCCTTCTCATTCTTTTTTGGATTCTTCTTACCCCAAGGGAACCAATTGAGGATTGATTTCTTGGTCTCCGCTTCTTCAGTAAGTTCGGAAGTAGAAAGTTGCTGTTTACCAACGAGGGCAGCTGGTTGTTTGCTTCTCTTGATTCGGGGCGTGAAGACTTCTTGATCGGTGTCGGCTTTGGATTCGTATTCATCGGAGGAATCCGAATTGTCCCACAGGCCAAGCGCACCTTCAACTAGCTGCTTCAGGGATTCCAAATTCTCTGAGACTAGAGCTTTGTCGGTACATTCTACAGCGATTAACATCGTGCCGAATTGGCTCGTGTTGAATTCCTGCACAAGCGGTACTTGCAGCAGCGCGTAGAGATTACCCTCAAAGCTTCGGAGGGTTATTTTAGCGCTTGCAACTTCCTCGCTGGAGTCTTGCGTCAAGGCCCAGAGTTCTTGGCGAAGATGAGCGACTTTGGTGCGATTCTGGTGCGGGTCGGAATGTGACTCTCGGACTTCATAGGCCTGGATCCGCCCGACCATCATAAGGACGATCGGTTCGAGCCACGTTGCTACTCTAGACACCAGCCACTTTGCCCGGGTCTCTACATTGGGGGGCAAAGTTCTCGCTTGCTCTACTAGGCCTTTGGCGCTCCGCAATTTTCTGTTGGCCGAATCCAACTTCGGCTCTACGGTTTCCGTTTCAGCATTTGCCGTTAGGGAATAGTGACCGTTTTGATTTCCTGGGGCCTGCATTTCAAACTTGTGATCTAGGGCGTTAAAACAAGGGCAACCACAGCAGGTAGTTTTAAACAACCAGCACGATACAGCCGTAACAAAGGCAGTCTCTCAGCGAAGCCGACAACACTCTATTGCATCACCAAGTCAAGGGCGATCCCTCATAACGGTCGTTATAGTACGCGCAGCCGACTGCTAACTGTTCGACCTTTCACCAATGTGAACTGAATTTAAGTCGTGACCATTCTATGGCGTTATTCGATTCGCAATTGCAAGCATTACTGTAGTTGCAAATTTCTCCCGCCTATAAGGCGGGGAGTATGTAAATAGCAACCTAGGCGGATGCAGTTTTATAGGAGCCAATAGAAATGTTGCAGGGTTGTCTTCCCAAGATTTGCTTGCTTGGACGATTTTTTGGTTGTGTTTCAATTTTGTAGCTATCTGCACAAAAGAGCACCTTAGGTTTGCTGTATCACGTTGTTGTATCGCACACTCAAAGCCAAAGCTCGTTGAAGAGAACAAGAATGTCTAAAGAGAAACCAGTCGAGGATAATTCGCAGAAGGTTGCTGAAGATTCCAAGCAGATTGCGGAGAAGAAACCCGACTTGGACTTCACCGCTCTAGAACCAATGGTCCTGATGTCCGCAAGCCCGGGCGAATTCAACGAGATTGATGGAACGCAAGATGGGGATTTGCTTTACGGCACAACGGCCAAAGACTTAGTGGAAGGTCTTGAAGGCGATGACACGATTCTCAGTGGTGAGGGTGACGATCGAATCTTTGGTGGTGCCGGAAAAGATACAGTTCTTGGCGGCGATGGCGATGATAAAATTTTTGGCGGTGATGATAATGACTACTTGGCCGGTCAAGGCGGCAACAATGTCATTGACGCAGGCGCCGGTGATGACACGATCCAATTGGGAGATGGCCACGATGTGGTTGACGGCGGAGAAGGAATCGACCTAGTCGAGTTGCACAATGCGTCGGGCGATGTTGAAGTTGATATGAGCGATGGTTCAATAAGTGGCGGATTGAGTGCCGAGATATCCAACGTTGAAGCCGTTGTTGGCTCCGATCATAACGACACCTATCGCTTCTCTGATCCATCCGATGGTGATGTCTATTTCGTTTACGGGCTCGAAGGCACCAATAGCCTCGACTTATCTCAGTTCAGTCAGGGTGATCTGACTATGTCTGCAGGAACAATCCAAGGACCTGCAGGTGAGGGCACATTTACCATCTACTACGCCGAGGTAGCCGAAATTATTCTCGCTGACGGAACAGTCGCGTACGAAGGTGAGCATATTCAATGGCCCGAAGAGTACCGGGGCGTTTTGGGGGGAATTGGCGAAGAAATGGGGCTTTTTGATGAAGCACCCGATTCCGACGGCCCATTGATTGGAATTGAACCTCCTGAGGGCGAAGAGTCAGAACCACCTGTTGCTAACAACCCAGATCCAACACAAAACGAGGATCCGACTGCTGTAGACGATGAATATACGTTTGACGAGGACACCGTTCTAAATGGAAACGTTCTAACAAATGACTCGGACAGCGATGGAGATGACCTCGAACTCTTCCGAATCATACAAGCACCTGCCAATGGTCAAATCGTAGCGAATTCAGACGGTAGTTTCGAATACACACCGAACGAGCACTACTTCGGGTCTGACTTCTTCACCTACGAAGTCGTTGATCGAAATGGAGGCTCAGAGACAGCAACGGTGCGTTTGAACATTCTTCCCGTAAATGATGCACCAGAGGCCACCAATCAAACACGCACAATCAATGAAGATTCGACTCTTAATGGTAGTGTGCTGCAGTTTGCTTCCGACATAGAGAATGACGCTCTTGAAGTTACTCGGCTCACGCAGCAACCAACAGTCGGAACGATAGAGTTTGATTCCAACGGTGACTTCCGCTACGTGCCAGATCCAGATGTCAATGGAGTCGACAGCTTTACCTTTGAAATCAGCGACGGGAACGGTGGGTTTACTGAGTTAACCTACACCGTCAATATTACGCCCGTTGCGGACGCACCGCGAGCAGCAGATGATTCCTTCACGATTCAAGAAGACACCACGGCCCAAGGCAATGTGCTAACGAATGACCTGGAGGTCGATGGAGAAGAAATCACGGTATCGCAGATCACAAGCCGACCAGAAAACGGCCATGTTACGATCGATACCAACGGAAACTTTATCTATACTCCCAAGCCGAACTTCCATGGAGTAGATCGTTTCGAGTACGAGATCGTAGATGAAACAGGACTCACAAGTACAGCCGAGGTTGTCCTCAACGTCGTTTCGCAAAACGACGGTCCAGACGTTATCAACGAGCAGTACGACATGGCAGCCGACGAGCCGCTAGTTGCGAATGTGTTAGATAACGATTCCGACGTCGAAGGCGATACGCTTTCTATTCAGCAAGTGCTAACGCAGCCGCAGAACGGTTCCTTGGACATCGACGAAGATGGGAGATTTACTTACATTCCAGATGTTGGCTTTGAGGGAACTGAAGTCTTCCAGTATGTCGTCAGTGATGGAAACGGGGGAACAGCCGTCGGCACAGTCACAATTGAGGTCGAGCAGGCCGAGTCCGTTGTGATTGATGATGGGGAGGAAGAGGAAGAAGTCGAGAGCGATAACTCCGATGCAATTATTAAGCCCTCCGAGAGCTTGAAAAATATTATTGTCGGCGCAATTCCCGTTAACGAAGAAGGGGATCCAGAAGGCGGTGTTGGAACGGATGTCGATGTAGTCGATGCCAACGAAACGACGATCGAAGAGCTCGTGTCACGAATGCTTGGAACGGGTATCACGGTGACCGATGCTTCGCTCACCTCGGGGGCAAATGAGCAAATTGGCTTTATCACCAATATGAATACGTCCATGCCTGGCGTCACTAGCTTTGACGAAGGCTTGATTATTTCCTCGGGTAACGTGTCCAGCATCGGTGGCCCGAACACTTACGACAATACCTCGGGCTACATGGCCCACGAAAGCTATAGCTACAGCAAAGGTCAATCTACAGACGCGAACCTCGGAACCGTATTTGACCTCTCCGTATTGCGGATCGAATTCATTCCAGAAGGAGACAAGATCTCTGGGAATTATATCTTCGGTTCGGAAGAGTACATCGAGTACACCAATGCAGGCTTCAATGACAACGCGGCGGTAATTCTGAATGGCGAGAATATCTCTCGGACACCAGATGGCCAGTTGTTGAGCATCGACACGGTGAACAAAGATGTCAATTCGCATCTTTTCGTCGACAATGACACTGGCACCTCGATGGGCGGTGTTGGCAACGACGCGGCCCTGAATTCGCCAGCTCCGTACTACACCGAGATGGACGGCTTTACAAAAACGCTTCAGTTTAAGCACGAAGTGACTCCCGGTGAGGTCAACGTGCTTGAGCTAAAGATCGGGGACGTTGGCGATAACGCGTGGGACTCATGGATGATCTTTGAGGCCGAGAGTGTGCGATCCAATGCGATCGACATGGATCTCAAGGAGCTATTCGAGTTCCCTGAAACGAGCAAGGAGTTTTCATTCACGGCTCAGCTTACGAACGGCGATCCACTCCCAGACTACTTGTCTCTAAACGGTGATCGCCTAGAAGGCGAACTTCCTGACGATGGGACAGTAGACCTAAACATCGAAGTGACGATCACCGACGAAGATGGGAATACCAGCACGGTCAACTTCAAGATTGTCTCAGAGAATCTGGCTGATAACGACGTTGAGAACGTGGAGTCAGACGCCAGCGTGAACGACGATTCGTACACACTGGACGAAGGCAATATACTCACCATTTCTGACCCAGCCGAGGGGCTCTTAGCAAATGATAGGGATGCTGATGGTGATACGCTCGCGGTTCAGACAACCCCAGCTTCACAGCCCGCCAATGGTAGCGTGACTCTGAACAGCAATGGAACGTTTACTTACACCCCAAACCCGGACTTCCATGGAACCGATTCATTCGAATACACGGTGGTAGACTCTAGCGGCAGCGAGGCTACTGCTACCGCTGAAATCGTTGTCGGTGAAATCGAAAATGACATCGGCGAAGTTGCTTTGACTATGTACATCGAAGCAGGGGAAGACTCAACTGTTGGTCTCACCATTCCAGATCGATATGAAGCCGAAGATGTAGAATACCGCATTAGTGGATTACCCGCCGGTGCCACTTTCACCAATGGTCTTGACCTGGGTGACGGGCAGTGGCGTGTGCGCGGAGGAGAACTGCAAGGCCTTCGCATCGTGACTGCTGATGGTGTGCAAACTGGAGAGTATCAGTTGATTGTGGAGTCGAGCTTCCGCAGTGGCAGCGATCTGCTCACCGATGAACTTGATGCTGCAGAAGACGATTGGAAAATTTCGGATGGCGTATCGAACGGTTCCTCTGCCGAAGATGGAGTTCTTGGTCCGTTCACCGGAACCGGAGGCGAGCAAGGTGTGTTCCGCACCTTTGAGGTCGGAGATCGAGTGCAATCCGTTGTTATCGAATTCGACTTCCACGAAATAGATTCTTGGGATGGCGAGGACTTCATGGTCTTTGCGAATGACAAGTTGATTACAGCTGACCCGTTTTACAACGGAGAGCATTCCAACGGTAACGCTCATTACGGTGACGATCATGACCGACCGTACTCCGTTGCCCTAGGGGAAGAATTTACATCCGGCAAAAGTTCTTGGTCCGACCAAGTCCACCGCTACCGAATTGTTGTATAGCCCGTCCATGAACCATGTGTCTCTCCCATCCCCTTGTCGCAGGGTATCCCCTGTCTATC
>JBCCEO010000318.1:0-8309 GCA_039030255.1 Planctomycetota bacterium
CAAATTGAAGCTGCTCAGGTTGTCGGGCAAGTGCCTTTGGACACACAGAACACATTCAATCAAGAGAGCACCGGGCAAACTACGCGCGCAGAATCCTTGGCTGCCAGCATAGCACCTAGGCTAGCCGCTCTCGCAGCCACATTGGTCTTGGCGGCAGTGGGATTATGGATTGTTCATCCTGATGCCTTTAGTTCGCTGATGCAGGAAAGTGATGAAGCCAAGGGTACTTTGTATTTGAAGACTACGCAGAAGGTCGGCGAAAACCAGCAATTGGTTGAAGAGGTTTGGTTTGATCCAGAAATCGGAGTCTTGCGAAAGGAAGGAGACGACATCTGGCTATCGACGGACCAATCCACTTTTCAGTGGAGTCAATCAGATTCGGAAGCCGAAGTCATTCGCCGTCCATCTGCTCCGGAGGTGCTCGAAACATTGGGAAAGCGCCTGGGTGCCGAAACACTACCTGATGACATCGCACTGCAGCGCCTGGATTCGCTTGATAAGCAAATTGAGGGTGAAGCATGTAAGGCATCGCTTTTACTTGAAGACAGTCCCGAAGGTACGAGAGTCGTCGTCTGGGTGGACAACAAAAGACGAGTTCGCAGAGTTTGCCATGAGGTCGATATCGAGAATGCCTGGATAGTAGTTGTACAACGGGACTTCCAATATGAGTTGGACATTGAGGCTTCCGTCTTTCAGCCAAAGTTTGACGCAAATCGAAAGATCATCGATGTGCAAGCCATTATCGAATCGAGATTTGGATTGGACGAGGCGTTACAAAAGAAAGTCAAGGATGGTCTGCTGTTTGCAATCCATGAATGCAAGCAAGTTGACGAGGGCTGTTACTTTATTGTTTCCTCTGTCCGGCCAACGCAGCAGTACCTGAAGAAGTACCCGCCAACTCCGCAATTTTTCCGCCCCTATACGCATCATTGGCAAATCGCCACCGAAAGCGGCTCACATGGCTCTGCTGGCTCGAACAGTCAAGCCGTCATGATGAATGCGTCTCTGTTTCAGACTCACTACGCATGGCGATTGCTGATTCTAGACGATTCGGACCAACCGAGAAATGATGCGGAAGAAGGCAAGCTTTCCATCCCCTTTTTCGCACATCACTATCACGAGGGAAGAAGACGTGGCGGAGTCCTTGGGAACACTAGTTTGGACCTGACTTGCCCCATTGAAGGCGAAACAATCTTGGAGCAGGTTGCTTTTCAAGTTCGCGAAGATCTCGACATGCTCGCGCTAGTACAAGGTGATGCATTCCGACGCGTAGTGAACGGAGCAATCAAAGATAACGCCATGCAATCTTTCAACCTGCTGGAGGCAACGGATCAAGAGTATGCGGAGACCCTTCAAGAACTGCGTTGGCAATTGACAACGAACAATTGGACTGGGGAAGCAATGCCCGTCGGTTATGCATTTCCGATGCCCCAAGTTCGGAAATGGGTCGATCCGCTGGCGAAGTTCCCAAACAAACCTTTGCAGGTGCCCGAATTAGTGCGAGGAAAAGTTTTAAGTAAGTCGGGCATGCCAATCAAACGGGCAGCGATCACCCTGCGGATCCGCCGTTATGGAATCGATGGTCAAGCCAATACCGAACTTAGCACTACCACCGATGACGAAGGCGAGTACGAGATCAAACTTTCCAACGAGATGCTCCACCCCAAAAAGCACACAGTGGAAGCTCTCGTTGAGAAAGATGGGTTTGCATTCAAGCAATTGGGAGATTATGAACTACGGATACTATCCGGATCCATTCCGAATGCAGAGCTCCTTCCCGGCAAGAAAATGACGCTGAGTTTGGTTGATGAGAAGCAAGAACCTGTGACGAAAGCAGTTCTACGGATCCAAGCCAACGACCCAAGCTTTGAACGGCTTTGGAACTCAGGGCCGCAGTCAGTTGATGAAGATGGCAACTTAGAAGTCTGGGTGCCAGCAGATACGAGGGTTGTAGCTGCGGTCTATCCCGAAGGGAGGGCGGCTCGGTTTATTGAGCCAAATGAGGAACAATTGTCCGCTCCTGAAATTGCACTGGGGAATATCGAAATCGAAAAGGGCAAAGTATTTTCCGGCCAGGTTCTGGATCAGAAGGGTCAGGGGTTAGCCAGTACTGTAATTGGCATACGCAAAACCGAATACCGCGATATGTTCGGCGTGATGCAGATTATCGGACAAGCTGTCCGAACCGACGAGCAAGGAAACTATACGCTTCCGCCACTGGCAGCAGGAACCTATCGGCTACAGGTGACGGAAGCGGCTCCCGTGTATGCAAAGCAACGTCGCATGGTAGGACCGAAACCACCAGATTTTGATGAATACATTTTGGATGTCGGTCGGCAGGATCCTACGAGCAAAATCATCCTGCGAGAGACCGAGTACTAGGGATGAGATTGAATACTATTGAAGGCAGCTATCGCAACTTCCGTGTTCAACGCGAACGGTGCAGTGTGTTGACAAGTTCGTAAGAAAGAACTTTCGTTGCTGTCGCGATTTCCCGCCTCGCCTCTTAGCGCATTTCGAAACCATCTGGCATTTTGAATGGAAACTGGCCGACGGCAGGCTTGGCACGAACTTGCTGATCTGCATCGCTTTTGTTCGTCAACAGCCCGTTCGCGGGTGGCAACGGATCTTCCCACAAGCATTCAACCAGCACTGCAGGAATTTCTGAAGCCTTGCCCGCCATAGCATCTCGCCATTGAGTCATGGCTCGTTTTATTTCTCGTGGTAGTTCCAGTTGAGACGGACCGGAGTAGATCGCTTGTTGGATTTCCGCTGAATCAAAGTCATCCGACAGCGTGTAGCACTGACTTGCTCCTCCTGGAAGATCGAGCAGCAGTAAACAAGAATCATCCAAGGTATAGATCGCCAAGGTTGGACCGATCTTGGAGGGCTTCATGTAGACGCGACCTTCCGTAGCCTCACGGTGAATCTCTAGCAGATCCTTGACATGTCGAGGTTCGCCGCCAGCGATACGAAGTTTGCTCCTTGCGACCGTATCGTAGTATGGTCTCAAGTAGCCTCTGATTTCACCAAAAGTCCCCTCGGGATTGCTACCCAACTGTTCCACTTCGAAAGGCGCAAGTGCAGTTCGACAAAGACTTAGCAAAAGCTCTGCATCACCATAGGAGTTAAACCGATCTTCAACACATCCGTAGTCCAAAAGGACTTTGGACGCGAGTAGACAAATCTCCAACTGATCGCGATGAAAGTTGGGGCCGTTGTTGTTGCGAAATTCATGTATCGCATCACGCAACTCGGCGACCATAGCTTTCAATTCTTCGTCACATACAGCAACACTCTTGTTGTTAATATTCACTAAGCGAACGATCTTCGTTGTCAATTCGCCTAAGGCCAAGGACATTCCTGTGGCTTGGGGCTTGTTGGCCCCCGCATCTTTAGATTCCTGGTCTTCGTCTTCAGCTGGCACATCGTAAAGCTGCGCGTGGATGCAGTCGGCAGCTTCACAGGTAGCCAAAGCGAGTTCTGTATCTTGAATAGCGGAGGGCAGGGCTAATGCCAAGGCTTGCTTGTACAACAAATTTGCCCGCGCACTATCCCGGCTGCGTCGTGTCTTCCGGTGACAACGACTCAAAGCTCGTCGGTAATCGTCAGCGGCCTCCTTCAAGTCTCGATGATTGGGGTCGCCGAATAAGTTGCAGTCGCCAAGTCTTTCTAAAGTATTCACCAAGCGATCGTAAAGTTTGCGTTCTGCATCGCTCTCAACTTTCGAGGCAATGGAACGCAAATGTGTAAGCGCCGACTCCACTTGCCGCGCAAGCCATCGATACTTTTCAGACGAGAACCTGGTATTCCCCTTGAACCGTTGCACCATGGCTAGTCCGTGGAGATTATGCAGAAAGGCAATCTTGGCGTCATAGCTTTCCCAGGTGGCGAACGATTCATCAATACGGAAACTTGAATCTTTGTCATCACGATCGGAGCTGACCTCGCCCATCGCGGGCGGCAACATCGGTGGAACATCTGCATCAGCCATTGCCTCCAGCGGGTTTGGATTGGCAGTCCGATCGAAAATCTTTGAAAGCACCCGATTCGACATAACAAACCAATGCTCAGCATTCTCGATTTTCCATTGGATCATACGACTCCAAGCCAAACGTCTGTAGACATGAGCGGTTAAAGGGTGTTCAGAATCGAAGACTTCCGCAATATTCTTGGCTTGATTCAGTTGTTCATTGGCTTCCATCCAACGATTAAGCTTCATCCAAGATTGAGCCTCGCTACAGAGTACGAATATACGAAACGCTGCCGGAGCATTGACACCAAAAGTTCGATCCGCGACGCGGAATTTCTCTGCCGCCTCCTCGTACATTTCTTGTGAATACAGATGCTGCCCAAAATCGGCTAAGCAGATGGCCAACATGGCTCGTTCAATGTCATCTGAGAGTTCGCATTCCTCAACACTCATTCCTCCGCTGTGTGCGTTGATGGCGCGTTTGAACTCGGCATCAGCACTTGGATCGTTCAATTCAGACTTGAGTACGGCTGAGAAATGGATATCGACTGGCTCCAAATCTTCTTGGCTTTCCAATTCACCAGCGATCTTTGCAAGGGCCGCCGAAAACTGGTTTGTTCCCTCGGACTGCAATAATAGGTTCGCGTGCTTGCACCGGAGCTGGAATAGTTGCTGCGAGCTTGCTTGTCTCGTCGGGCTAGCCTCCAAGTCTGCGGTGTCATCGGGCGGACTGGTTGGCGATTGGTTCTCAGCGGTTGAAATTATACTTCTCGCAAGCCTCTTCAACTCATCGCGTTTGATGAAGGCAGAGCCCGACGACCTTCCGCCAGCTACGCTATCTAGAATTGCTTTTCGCAACCCTGGCACGAACCACGGCATTTCCTCAAACCACCATGCTCCTTCTGTGCTGGTCACCGATGCTTGAAGAAGTTTGTAGGTACTGAGCTTCGGCTGGTTGTCCGCAAAATAACTTATGCTCTGCTGATCGGAATCTGGAAAGAACCTAAATTCGCCGTCTCCAGCCAGGATACCAAACTGAGGTTCTTGGCCATTCGTCCTGCCTTTCATTTCAGGATGCAAGTAGGAGAAAAGGCGACTTGTCCAAAGTCCGTCTGTATAGGATTCTCTGCCGGGAAGCGTCTCTAGCGCTTTCTTAAGAGAACTTGTAAACGGTGAGTTGATACTATTGCCATCAGAAGCAACTTGGTAAGCACGACAAGAAGCTATGGCTTCAAATACCGGAAGGTTGAAACGATCGAGAGTACTGCGATCATCGCGTTCCGAAGGTGAGTGAAATCCGGCCTTCAGGATTTCACCGGAGTAGCAACTATCAAGAATAACCAACTTGTGTCTGGCAGGGCTAGTGGTAAGCTTCTCAAATACATCACTTTGCAAACGCAGGTAGTTGTCAATCGGCTGACCACCAGACAGTGAGACGTCGTAAGGCAAAATCGCAGCCCTATCACGCGTCCCGCTGTTGAGTTTGAAACCATGTCCAGCAAAGAACACCAACACACTGTCTTCGGGACTAACTCGTTGCGAGTCGATCAAGCGCCCGATTTCCCGGTTAATCGCGTCGTCGGTTGCCTCTTTGCCGACCAACTTGACAATATTGCCGGCACTGTCAGCAGAATCTGCTTGGTAACCATAATGTTCGACAAGTAGCTTATAGATCGCGTTTGCGTCTTCTTCGGCATTCTCTAATGGCGGCAACGCCAACTTGTCTTTGGCTTCTACAAGCCCTCGCTCCTGATAATTGATGCCGATAATCAGCGCCCAGGAATTCCTGTAACTCGCCGATGCCTTACGAGCGGTGGATATCCGGCGTCCCCGAACCGTCTCATCCGCCCAGCAAACTTGCGCTATAAATACGCTTAGCAGGAGTCCCGCACACGTCGCGATCAATCGTTTCATTACCATTTCACAACTACTCCAGGGCTTTTTGAGAACTCAATACATTATCGTTTCCAATATTCGACCTAACCAGTAGTTGCCAAAGCCGAGCCGCAATGAATATGCCGATTCTCAAGAAACCGCCGTTATGAACTACCAAATGCACATAATCACCCTCGCTCCCTCTCTTCCGGGAGCGAGCTTGACGCGGGATTCTGCGAGCCACTCCTTGTGGGTACTACCGTGGATACCATTCCAAATTGCTTCCGCCAAGGCCGTGAAACCTAAATCTGTTCACCCAAAATTGTCCGCGCAATATCGGACATATCACTGCTGACTTCGGCTGCTACGATTATCCAACGAGCGTGGCGGATCCGTCGGGTGGGACAAGGTCGGCTGGCCAATGCAAGATAAACGCAGTGCCACGACCGACTTGGGACTGGAAAGTTAAATCGCCTCCGTGCTCGCGCAAGATCTTCTGCGAGACGGGCAATCCCAACCCTGTTCCACCGGCGCCTTTTGTCGATTCAAAGGGTTGAAAAATTCTCGCCTGATCTTCTTCCGGAATTCCGGGACCATTGTCCATGACGGTAATCTGGACCGTCTCGTCCTTAAGCGATAATTCAACTTCGACCTGCCCGCCTTCTACTTCCTTGGCAGCGTCAATTGCATTGCTCAGAACGTTCAAGAAAGCTCGGTGAATCGCCTCGGCGTCATACGAAACGACGAAATCCTGCTTCGGAGGATTCCAAGTCAATTTGACTTTCGCTTCCGAGGCGCGCGCCCAAAGCATGCCGACGACTTCTGCAATCAGCTCGCATAGATCGCCAGGAGTCAAACTCGGCTCGCGATCCTTGCTGTAGCTCAACATATCCATCACCAAATGCGAGATCCGTTCTTGGTTGCGTTTTACTGAGGTCCAGCCCTTTTTCACAACAGCCAAGTCTTCTTTTCGGATTCCGTCTTCGACCAAATAATTTCCACCACTTACGCCTTGAAGGATGTTCTTCACGTGGTGTGATAGATTGGCGATGGTTTGGCCCATTACGGCAAGTCGTTCTGCTTGTACCATAGCGCGGTAGAACTGAGTATCTTCCACCGCCAAAGCCGCTTGGCTAGCGATAGCCATCATCAATTTCAACTGTTGTGGTTCAAACGAGTTCTTAGCTTGACGTTCAGCAAAAACTCCAGGAGAAACGGAGGTGTCAACATAAATCGCTCCGACCAAACCGTAGCGTCCCAACATGGGAACACAAATGGCTTCGTGAATTCCGAGCTCGGTGACGCTCTCCGATTGCTGCCAGCGTTCGTCATCCTGCGCGTTGCTAGTCAATACACCTTCTTCCGACTTTCGCACATGTTCAAGGATGGTTCTACTGATACGAAGCGGACGGATCGTCTGTCGTTCGGAGGATTCTTTCGCCTCCCTAAGTTGTTTGCGGTCGAGTGTGGCTATTGGACGAAGGCCACCTGTGACGTCGTCAAGCATCAGAATGCATCCGCGATCGCAAGCAAGGCTTTGGAAGATCAATTCAAGCACTTGGCCTAGGAGATCACTCAAGTCGACTGTGCGGTGAATTGCTTGACTAACTTGATAAACGATTTCTAAATCACTGGCGGAAATATTGGCAGCCCAAATATTGGAAGCGCCGTCGCCGTGCGAAGAATTCTCTTCTGCAGCCAAGCCTATATCGGATTCTTCAAGTAGATTGAGGCCGGAGCGGCTATCGAGACTGCTACGAATCCGGGAAAGATCACTCTGTGCATCCGAGTTAACGATCTCAACCGCGTCGATAGATCGAGTCGAATTCAATTCTGGACCGCCGGTGAAGATCATCAGCGTTCGGCCAATCTGGATCCGATCACCGCTTCTCAACGCGTGGCTAGTAATGCGTCGTCCGTTGACGAAAGTTCCATTGCTGCTCTTGTTGTCCAGCAATTCGTAGTTGGAACCGCCAGTGCGAATGATTCTCGCATGCTTTCGCGAAACTTCATTATCGCGCAGTTGAATCTGATTCGTTGCTTCACGCCCCACAGTCGCGTTCGCTCCGCGGATCGCGAAGTGCTGGCCGTTGTCTTTTCCGCGTATGACGTAGAATGATGCCATCGAACCGAATCAGAATGCGAGAGTTTTTCCGAGTACAAAATGAAAGTTGTGGTTAGACAACCTGTCTCAGTGGACGGTCAAGCCAGTGCAATCGGCAGATTAAAGCTTAGCAAGCTCTTCGTAAGTATCTTTTAGGGAATGGTAAAGCGACTGGTAAACTGGAAAGAGCTTGTCGTAGGCTTTGACGGCAGGCCGCTTAGGCGGAGTTTTCTTCACGACTTCGATGGTAGCCTTACAAGCTTCTTCGATGTTCTTGAATTGGCCACAACCGACTCCGGCTAGCAGAGCAACTCCAAAGGCAGGTCCTTGCTCCGCGTTGATTGTACAAGCCGCTTG
>JBCCEO010000319.1:0-8272 GCA_039030255.1 Planctomycetota bacterium
GACCAGCCCGTTGTTGGCGATTGGGACGGTGATGGCAAGGACGACGTAGGAATCTTTGGTCGCAAATGGCGTGGGGATGAACGTGCACTTGCGGCTGAAACTGGATTGCCTGATCCCGAAAACCTAGTCCGACTCAAGCCAAAGAATGTGCCTCCGAGCATTGATGAAGCTCCTGATGATCCACGGCTTATGAAACGAAGTAGCGCAGCAGCTGGCCGAGCCGACTTAATTGATCATGTTTTCAAATTTGGTGGTGGTGAAGACATTGCGGTGAGCGGCGACTTCAATGGTGACGGGATATCAAGCATTGGGACGTATCGCGAGGGGCTGTGGATTCTTGACGTGGACGGCGACGGAAAGCTAATCGAAGGCAGGGATCATCAAGCAATCTTCGGACAGCCCGGCGACATTCCGATTGTCGGTGACTTCGACGGAGACGGCATTGATGAAATCGCAGTGGTTCGCGGGGATCGCGTCTTGGTTGACACCAATGGCAATGGACAATTCGATGCCACCGATCAAGTTTTCCTACTTGATTCTGACAACGGCACTGTAATTGTCGGCGACTTTGATGGCGACGGGCGCGACGAGCCAGTTTTGCATCAGTCCGCGCAGCAACGCAGCAAGCTCATTTCGACAACTGAATAGTAAGCCGCATACTTTAGAGCATTCATCCTCGCCTGCTGTTGATTCCTAAGGTAGAGCCCCAATCTGGCCTGCCTTCTTCCCTCATTCCGCTTCCATCGTCCAGCTCGTGAGCCTTTTTTGCTCGGTTTGGGGTACGAGAATAAAGACTTGGAACAAGTCTTTTAAAATGGGAAAAGACTCGTGAAACGCTTGGCGCTTGAAAAGTTGCGCCACATATCGCCGCAAATGTGGCCATTTAGAGTAGCCCCAACAAGAATCCACACGGTGCTTTATAGTGTATGTGAATTGGGACCCATGATTTGGGCCGCCTTCGAGCTGGCCACGTTGTAGCATGGTTTTCGAATCCTCTGTGCTCAAGGTTCGACAGCAGGCAAGCTCTCGTTGCCACAGCATTCCGCACGCAAACCCCACCAGGAATCTACGCTTATGTTCCAACGCAAAAAGACGATCGATGTAGACCGGCTCTCAAGCAGTTTGATTCAAGAATTGCCCCGAGCCCTTGGCGATCAACTTCTTGCGCTCATTCAGTATTTTCCAGCACGAGTTTCATCGACGCAGAGTGAGCCCGATCGCATCCATTTGCTTATTCTGCTGGACACGATGAACATGGAAGTGCTTTCGGCTTGCGCTGACGCAATCAACCGACTTGCAGGCAAGGAAGCACTGTCGCCGATGATTCTGAGCCGCGATGAGTTGCTTGGTTCGACGGACGTGTTTCCGATTACGTTCCTGGAAATGCAAGCCAAATACAAAGTGCTTGCCGGTGAGGATTTCCTAGCGAATTTAACAGTGAGTGACGCACACCTGCGATTACGCTGCGAACAAGAACTCCGCAATCTGCTGCTTCGCATGCAAAGGACGTTTATTCTCCGGAAAGATTCGCCAAGAACTTTGTTGGATGCACTGCGGCAATGCAACGCTACATTGGGGCGTTGCATGTTGGCCATCGAGAAGCTCACTGTAGCTTTCGATGGTGATCATGCGGCGAGCGAAGCGATGAATCAGGATCTGCAACTGGATATTGACCTCGTGAAGCGTATTCAAGAATTGTCCGAAGCGAAATCGGCAGTCGGATCCGTCGCGGTTGCTGAAGTCTTCGGAGCCCTTCTGACCGAGGTACATCGCATTTGTGCTGTTGTCGATCGTCTGGGCAACGAACAAGCTTTGGAATTGGATGGTTCAGAGTAGCGGAGGAAAGAATGGAAATTAGATTCCGCTGTAGCTGCGGCGCAAAACTCAAGGTTGGTGCAGAGCAGGGGGGGAAGCGAGCTCGCTGCAAAAAATGCGGGCATGTCTTTACCATCCCAGTGACGCAGCGAGCATCTGCCACTGGAGACCGGTCGGCCAATGACTTTGCGCCGAATGCGAACACCAAAGTAGATCAACGAGCCTTGGCCGGCAAGGAATCGACCCTGGACGGATCTCAATCAGTAACGAAAGAATGCCCATCTTGCAGCGCTGCGATCAATGACCTCACGGTTTGCATGCGCTGCGGCTTCCATACGAAGCTCGGGCGCAGGCTTACGGTAATGAAATCCAGTGACGTTGCTTCCCAAGTTAAGTTTGCTCTGTTCTTGCTCATACCGATCTACGCGCTTTTTCCAATTGTTGCATTGGTAACACTCAGGACTTTCGAGGGGCTGACATTCCTCCACTTTCTATTTGCCGGTATCTGTATTCTTGGCGTTGCAACGCTATTGCTTCGGAAGCTTTGGTTTGATCATGACGTCTTCAACTACTTGGCATTGGGCGCTTTAGAGCTAGCCGCTGGCATACGGCTGTATAATGCGATAATTGAAGCCAATTATCGAATAAGTTTCCTGTTGCTTGCAATGGTCCTAATTCCACTCTTATTCCTGCTCCCACGAACTGCAAACGCGAACCGATTCAGTGAGTCGTTTCGTTCGGAAGAAGGCGGGCTTTCTGGGCTGGCCTGTGCGTTGTTCTTCATGCCAATCGTTATTGGCCTGGGCGTGGTGCTTTTTGTGCCGGTCGTTACAACCTTCGTCGGAGCCGCCACGTTTTGGATTCCGGGAGTGGCCGGAATATTTAGTTTTGGTACTTTGAACCCGGATATCATGGATAAACTGGACCTGGGCAGTGGAGGCGGGTGCAGTGGCTACGGCGGATGTTCCAGCTGTGGTAGTGGTTGCGGCGGCGGCTGTGGAGGAGGAGGCTGCGGCGGATGCGGAGGGTAGGAGTCGGTTACCGAGCAGAACTTGCAGACTGGATCCAGTCGCAGTCTAGTGGAATGGACTGTTTGGAAATCACTGCCGAGCATTTTTTCGGCGCTGACCACAAGCTGCTGAATCGGCTGGCAGAGCAATTCGAATTATATGTTCATGGTCTCGGGCTCTCGCTCGGCACCCCAGGACCGCTCGACAAGAAAATATTGAAGCAGTTCGCAAAAGTCGCAGATGCCGCCAATGCAAAATGGATCAGTGAGCACGTTGCATTTACCAAGACGAGTGAAGTCGATTTAGGGCATTTGAACCCAGTGCCGAGTACACGTGAATTCCTAGAGATTCTGGTCGAACACGCCCAAGAACTTGCTGATTTTTGCAAGCGTCCGTTGATCATGGAAAACATCACCTTCGACTTGAAGATGCATGGTGAACTTGGCGAACCCGACTTCTTGAATCAGCTTTGCGACAAAGCAAACTGCGGGCTTTTGCTAGATGTGACCAACCTGTTCATCAATAGCAAGAATCACCGTTTCAGTGCGATGGAGTGGCTTCGCGAGATTCAGCCTAGTTATATTCGCCAGCTGCATATTGTTGGCTATTCGCTCGCGGATGGCTCCTATCGTGATCACCATGGAGCCAAAATTCAGCCGGACCTGCTAGACTTACTCGGCGCCGTGTTAGATTATGCACCCGTAGAAGCAGTCATCTTGGAGCGTGACGCGCGCTTGCACGAATTCGACGAAATTGCTGATGAGATTTCGACGTTACAACGAGTCGCCACCGCCTGACATTACTTCCGTCATGGGGCGTCTGCTTTCCGACCAAGTGCTGCGCGAGGAGTTTGCAAATTCACCGCATGAGGTGGCGCAGCGACTAGGTCTAGAGGGAGCTAATCTAGAGTACATCGCCGCACTTGATCCAGTTGAACTTGAGCAGCAGGCTGAGACGCTTGTGTTGAAGCGTTTTCAAGAGGTTAGAGCGTTGGCCCCCAATTCGCTCCATGCCTTGGGCGGAGAAGCTTTGACGTTGTTTCGATACTACGCACAACAGGAATGGCCAAGCGGTCACCGTCGCCACCTTATCGATACAATCGGCTTCTTGGAATTCGTAAACCAGAATAGCTTCGAGATCGACGCGACCGAACTCCGCAGAATCCGTCGTAAGCGATGAAGCCATAGTAGAGCAGTTTTCGCGGCATTCGGGCTTCCTAGCGTCCCGCTGCGATCTCTTTTTGCCCGGCTGGGAACCAATTTGTTTTTACTTGTGCAGTGATATATGCGATAGGTTGGTCATCAGATGGATTGTTCGTTTATCAAATCGATCTTCAGTGAATCACTCAGATATTTGTCAAAGTCAGCTGTGGCAGGATTGGCCAATACATGCCTGACCCAGGCGTCGCGTTCATGACTGGTGACTTTCAGTCCCCAAACGCAAGCGTTGAAGCCCGGCGTTGGACTAGTGGCGAAGTGAGTCGGGGCTTCGAACGGAGCGAAGAAAATGAATTGTCGTAGAATGTCATTGACCCACAGTTGAACCAGGGCCCAAGTGCCATGTTCACTCCGGTGCAAAGTAAAGAATCCGTAGCGTTGCTTGAGTCCGTTTGGCCAGACTGTTTGCTTGAGTACGCAATGAAAGGCTGCTTCGAGAATTTCTGTTGCGATTGGTTGGTCATCGATCGTGATTTGGTATGTCTTCAGCTGCCAGTCATTGAGAGCGCGAACTTCCGTCATTCGTGTCGAACGAGGCAAGTAAGGAGCGGTCAGTGATGCTGGTGGGCCGAGAATTGCTTGCCTGTTCGTGACAATCGAATCGGATTCCACTGACCATTCGAATCGCTGTTTCGGTTTGGCGGTCGCTCCCAGGCGCTCATAGAAATCGATCGCCAGGCGATTAAAGGTTGGAGTCTGCCACTGAATATGTTTGCAACCCTCTTTGCGAGCTTCCTCACGTACTCGTTGCATCATTGCGAACCCCAATCGATGCCCACGAGCTGACTCTTTGAGGTACAGGCAATCTAGGTACATATATTTGCTCGCGCCCCAGGTCGAATACTGTGGACTAAACGTTGCGTAGCCATCAATCGAGCCTTCAATTTCTACAACAAGACAAGCAACCGAAGTTTCGCCCGAAAACAGCAGTTGGCTGAGGCTGGTTGCGTTCAGTAAGTCAGTTGAGATCTCGGCACGCTCATGAATCGCATGCAAATGACACAATTCGAGCAACGCCTCTATATCTTGCGGTTGAGCAAATCTGATCTTGATGTTTTCCATATGTTGTTTCCCCTTTCATTGACACTGTCCAATCACTGTCCAGAATCCCAAAAAACAAGAGTGACATAAACGTCATGGTTAGGTGCGAAGATTTGCCAGACAAGGAATATGGGATTGTTGCTGGAGATGGTTACTAGGTTCGGCGCAGGACTTTCGATTTAGCCAGAATACGGTGTCAACGATCTGAAAAATCCGGTCACCATTGTCGTTGCCCGTTGGCGATCGCCTGACGCGATTCCAAAGCCTGCCTTTATCCGCTCTATACATACATTTGGAAGAATGACACTCGTTGCCGTTTGCAGCGGAGATTTGTTCTCTGTCACACAGGTTTGATCAATCGCAAACGGGCCATTGCCCACTGGCTACCCCTGGATCAACTACACAGGTATTCTCCCCCAGCGAAATCTTGTCATAGATTGCTCGTATGTTAACGATGGTCGAATCCCTTCGCACGCAGGCTCTTCGGCCGGGATGCCAAATCGGTATTTCTTAGGACGTGCTCAATCTCTTCAGTTTGATAACGTAGAAGTTGCAGCGCCCAGATCGTCGATAAGATCGTTTACGTTTTCGATTCCAACAGAGATTCGCAACAGGTTGTCTGGGGTTTCACTATCCGGGCCTTCTACTGACTTGCGATGCTCAATCAGGCTTTCGACGCCGCCTAAGCTTGTAGCCGCGGTGAAGAGCCTTGACTGCGCCACTACTTTCATTGCGGCTTCTTCTCCACCGCGAACTTGGATGGATAGCATTCCTCCAAACCCGCCAGACATTTGCCGGCTGGCAAATTCATGTTGAGGGTGACTAGGAAGCCCAGGGTAATGGACTTTTTCGATAGCGGACATTGCTTCTAGTTCGTTTGCAATTCGCAGTGCATTTGCGGATTGGTGTTTGACACGCAAATGAAGAGTCTTAATTCCGCGTTTTACAAGCCAGCAATCGATCGGACTTGCAACCGCTCCAGCAAGCCGCTGTATCTGCTGCGCTTTATTGAACAGGTGGTCTTCACGTTTGAAAACAAGGCATCCACCAAGCACATCGCTGTGCCCACCGAGATACTTGGTCGTTGAATGCATGACCAAATCAGCTCCCAGCAATAGTGGATTGGTCAAAACGGGGGTTGCCCAAGTATTGTCAACGCCACAGAGGATGCCTCGTTTTTGAGATAGGTCTGCGAGAGCAGCAATATCACAGATACCAAGCCTAGGGTTCGAGGGCGACTCAAGCCAGATTAGTGAAGTATTTGGACGAATCGCCTTTTCAACTTTGGTGAGCGAGGCCATGTTGACCGTGCTTACCTCGACGCCTTGAGGTATTAAAGTTGCATGTGCAAGCTGCAGAGTCGCGAAGAAAACATCCTCAGGCAAAAGCAAATGCTCGCCTGGTTTTAAATTGCGAAAAATCGTGTCTATCGCCGCCATGCCAGATGCAAATGCCAGCGCACGTTCACCATGCTCCAGATGGGCCATGATCCGCTCAAACGCATCGCGATTTGGATTGCTCATTCGCGAATAGACATGTGCATCATCTCGAAAATTGCCGTCGGATGCGCGCGAGAATGTCGTCGATAGTTGGATTGGCTCCACGATGGCGTTGGAAGAGTTTTCGGCCCTTTGGCCAAGGATCGCTCGAGTTTCAAATTTCATATTACTAAGTTGTATTTATCGGTTTTGCTTTGGTGATGCCTAAATTGCTTTAGCTAACTTGCGAATCGCCGAACGTATGGCGTTAGGTTTTGAGCCTGCAAATCCCATAACCAGACCTTGCTGAACTTGGTCGCTTGGCGTTCCCGGCAAATAGTATTCTGACAATGGCTTGCAGTGAAGATTTAACTCGCTAATCCGAGCACATAACGCGACATCTGATATTTTTCGAGACAGCAAGTGCCCAATGCAATGCAGTCCTGCGTCTGTTCCTGACAATCTAATTTTGTCCGATAGAAGTTCATTCATCTGCTCTACAAAAACGTCGTGGCGCTGCCGGTGGGTTCTTCTCAATCTCCTGACGTGCCTTAGGAAGTAGCCATGTCTGATGAAACGCTCTAACGCCGCTTGATCCGTCGACGAAGGTGGACGGCAGAGCACGGAGCACGCTTTTTTGATCGTGTCGCAAAGCCTAGGAGGTACCACAGCATATGCCATACTCAGTGATGGATACACGACTTTGCTAAAGCTCCCTATGTAGATCACGTTTTGCCCTCGGTCGAGTCCCTGCATTGCAGGTACAGGTTTTTCCGCGTAACGGAACTCACTGTCATAGTCGTCTTCGATAATTAGGCATTCTGTCTTTCGAGCCCATTCCAGCCACTCAAGCCTGCGGTCAATGGACATCGTCACACCAAGCGGAAACTGATGCGAGGGCGTTAGCGAAACAAACTTGTCACGTTGTTTGGTAATGGAATTGCGAGGTAGAACGGCACCCTGCTTGTCGACTAAAAGCGGCTTGAGCGTTGCACCATTTACTGTGAAAATTTGCCGAGCCGAAGTGAAGCCGGGATTCTCCACGAAAACCGAGTCGCCTTTTTCAATCATCAATCGCGCAATCAAGTCAAGAATCTGGGCTGTCCCACCCATCAAAATGACTTGGTCCGACTCACATTTCACGCCACGGTGGGCTGACAGGTATTTTGCAACTTGATTACGCAAGTCAGCGCAGCCAATCGGCGAACGATACCAAAGGTCTGGAGCTTGAGCGACTTGCCAGCTTTGTCGCCAAACTCTGAGCCACTGATCGACTGGGAAAGTATCTAAAGCCGGGAGTCCAGAGCGGAACGGCTGAATATCCCCGGCGTAAAGAAACGAATATGGTTCTATGGATTGGGCGAGATGAGACCACTTTGAGAATTCTTGAGCATGCGCTCCACTTTCATTTGTCCGACAAATTGTCTTGTTGAACGCCTCTTCTTCAAGAGGGAATTCTGCACAAACAAAGGTGCCACTACCTTGTTTTGTTGTCAAATACCCTTCTGCAATCAATTGATCCAGGACAGAGAGTATCGTTGTTCGCGAGACTCCAATTTGTTCTGCCAAAATCCTGGACGATGGGATCCTTGTCCCGCCATTTAACCTGCCTGACAAGATTGCTGAGCGAATTTCATGGTAGACCTGCGCGGTGAGCGAAGCCTTTTTCCGGCGGTCGATTGTGACAAACTGAAAATCAAACATTAAAAAA
>JBCCEO010000320.1:0-8263 GCA_039030255.1 Planctomycetota bacterium
CACCCATGACCTGTCGGTTTTGACACAAGTTGATCGTGCCAGAGTTGCAGGCGGCGCAATTACCGCAGGAAACCATCGAATCAAAGGTCACACGTTCGCCCACGGCCAACCCATTAACTGCAGAACCTACAGCTTCGATCGTGCCTGCTGCTTCATGGCCCATCACGAGTGGCGGCTTCCTACGGCCACTGGAACCGTCCCAACCATGAATGTCGCTACCGCAGATGCCACAGGCCTCGACTCGAATCAGCAATTCGTTCTCGGCAAATTCTGGAGTTGGCATGTCCACGATGTCTAGCTTCTTGTACTCCGACAGCAGCATGGCTTTCATCGAGGCGGCTCCTTTACAAATCTAAAATCAATCTTGCTGTAGCTTTTCTTAGTGACGCTTGGGCTTGTAGATTTCGGTCGCCGTTCCGAAATGAACTTCTCCAGCGAACATTAATGTTTCGCTCAAGGTTGGATGCGGGTGGATAGACTCAGTGATATCACGCACTTCGCAGCCCATTTCGATTGCCAACACTGCTTCAGCGATCAGCTCCCCTGCCCCAGCACCTACGATACCGCACCCTAGAACGCGGTGCGAATCAGGATCGATGATCCACTTCGTCAATCCTTCGGTACGCCCTAGAGCCTGCGCGCGTCCACTGGCGGCCCACGGATAGGTTTCCACGTCTACCGCTCGCCCTTCTGCCTTGGCCTCTTCTTGGGTCAACCCGGCCCAAGCAATTTCAGGATCAGTGAAAACGACAGCCGGAATCGCAGCTTTTTCAAAAGATACTGGTTCTCCCATCAGGACTTCGATCGCCAGACGGCCTTCGTGCGAAGCCTTGTGCGCCAACATTGGCTCGCCAGCGACGTCGCCAATAGCCAATATGTGCGGGTCTGCAGTTCGCTGCTGCTTGTCGACGATCGCAAAGCCACGCTTATCGAGTTGCACTTGCGTGTTTTCCAGCCCGATATCGCGGCTTACAGGCCGACGGCCAACACTGACCAAGACTCGATCGAATCTCTCATGGCCGTACTTTCCGGGCCCCTCAAATGTCACTTCAACTTGATTATCAACCTCAGCCATCGAGCCGACCTTGGTTTTGAGATAAATTCGTTTGTCGAAAAGTCCCTGCATGCGCTTCTCAAGGGGACGAACCAAGTCACGATCGGCGCCCATCAACAGGCCATCCATCAATTCGACCACGGTGACTTTACTGCCCAAGTTGGCATACACAGAACCCATTTCAAGTCCGATATAGCCACCGCCAACAACCAACATTGATTCCGGTACATCCTTCAGTTCCAAAGCGCCAGTCGAATCCATTACGCGATCCGTGCCGATTCGGAAGTTCGGAGGCATTGCCGGCACACTACCGGTCGCCAAAATGCAATGGTTAAAAGTGAGCTTCCCTCCCTCGGGTATCGACTCATGCTCGCCTTCAAGCTGCAGCGTAGTACTATTCTCAAAGATACCTTTGGCATTGATCAAGGTTACGTTGCGCCGCTTGGCAAGTTGCCCCAGGCCACCACTGAGCGTGCTGATAACCTTTTCTTTTCGGGCTCGTACTTTGTCAATATCGACCTTCGGCTGCGAGTACTCGACGCCCCAATCCTCTCGAAGTTCATCGACTTCCGAAATAATCTTTGCCACATGCAGCAGTGCCTTCGAGGGAATGCAACCTCGCAGCAAACATGTGCCGCCCAAACGTTGGCCCGCTTCGACAATGGTGACTTGCATTCCTTCGTCAGCGGCTAAGAAAGCTGCGGCATAACCTCCTGGTCCACCGCCGAGTACGACTAGATCACTGTGCATTCAAAATCACCTTCAAAGGTTTGCCAAGTTTCACTTTTTCGATCGTTCGCGGGCTGGATGTCAGCGCTCCCGCTTCGAATCGCCCTTCAGCCGTTTCGCCCTTTCGCCTTGTCTCGAAACTATCGGTTCAGAACGGGCGAAATCACACTGTCAATTTCTTGGCGGGGTCCAAGCTTAGTCATGTAGCCGCGAAACCGAATCGGCATTCGCATCTTAAAGACAAAAGAGGACGCCGGCATCTGGGCTGGCGTCCACCAGAGTAATTACTCGGACTCGAATTTGCTTGCCGTGCCATGCAGCGAGGTAAGACGAAGTCGAAATTACGAAACTATCGCGACAAGAACTCGACCACGATGTTGCCGTCAACCGGAAGACTGATGTCTGTCGCCGTCGGAAGGCTCAGAACTGATGCTGAGAATCCTTCTGAATCGAAGGATAGCCAGTCTAAGGGTTGCGGAGCATTGTTTGCGATCACACCCCGGTAGAGGTCCTTCAGGTTCTCGCGACTTCGGAGTTCGATGACATCCCCGGCTCGAAGAATATAACCGGGCTTGTTGACTTTAACGCCATTCACGCGGAAATGGCCATGAACGATTCCCTGGCGGGCTTGCGGACGAGTCTTAGCAAAACCGGCTCTGCGGACAACATTGTCCAATCGCCGCTCGCACATGAGAAGGAGATTTTCAGCTGTATTGCCTTTGGCCGCCTTAGCCTTGTTGAAGTAAATTCGAAGCTGTCGTTCGCCAAGACCGTAGTAGTGCTTGATCTTTTGCTTTTCTGCCAACGCTGTGCCGTAGTTACTAGAACGGCGACCGCGGGGGTGCATACCTGGTGGATTATCACGCCGTTCCAGAGCTCTTTCGGCTCCAGAATTCTCGTAAACGAGCATGCTTAAACGACGGTTGATGCGTGCTTTTGGGCCGGTATAACGTGCCATTGCTACAGTTTCTCCAACAAAACTACTACGAGTGCCTTTCGCCTCAGGCCAAGATTTCAACTTTGGCTGACGGGACCAATCCCGAGAGTCCGATCCACAAGAACGGGTGGGTTGGTCCTATTTCGTGTTTGATTGGTTGGAAATTATCTGGAAAGCCCCAAATCTTCACAAGGGCTAAAAATCTGACTTTCAGAACTTCCGACAATGCAAAAGTCATCGGTCTGCAGGATGGCGAGCCCAGTGTTGAATTATGTCCCCTCGCCGATTTTGCCCTCGATAACCAGAATATCCCCACAGCCGTTCCCATTCGCTCCTTCGCTCGGCAAAAACGAACTCTATCAATCATGACTCAGAAGAATGCGTCGTAACGACCTCAGAAATATTGTAATCATCGCCCATGTGGATCATGGCAAGACTTCACTCGTCGATTGCTTGCTCAAGCAGAGCGGGCAATTTCGCGATTCCCAGCTCCAGGGAACACAGATCCTCGATAGCAACGACATCGAGCGCGAACGCGGAATTACGATCCTCAGCAAAAACATCGCGTTGCCCTATGCGGGCGTGAAAATCAACATCATCGATACTCCTGGCCACGCGGATTTTGGGGGAGAAGTTGAGCGCGTCGTGCGGATGGCTGACGGTGCCCTCGTTTTGATGGACGCGGCAGAAGGACCAATGCCACAAACTCGCTTCGTACTCTCCAAAGCCTTGGAAGTCGGAGTGCAACCGATCATCGTGATCAACAAGATCGACCGTCCAGATTCCCGAGCCCATGAAGTCGTGGATGAGGCCCTGGAGCTGCTCGTCGATCTCGGCGGTGAGGAATATCTAGACGACTTCAAATACATTTTCACGTCTGCCAAGGAAGGATACGCGACCTACGATCCAGAAGTGCGCGGCGACTCGATGAAGCCACTTCTCGATTTGGTCATGGAGACGATCCCAGGGCCAGACGTTGAACCCGACGCGCCTTTACAAATGCTCGTTACGAACTTGGATTGGTCCGAATACGTCGGGCGCATAGGTGTCGGTCGAATTCAAGCTGGAAGTATCCAAAGCGGACAGGCCATCGAACTGATCAAAGAAAACGAAACCGTCAACGCATCGATCGGGAGTCTTTCAACTTTTGACAAGCTGGGGCGTGTCGATGTTGAGGCAGCAGAAGCGGGCGATATCGTGGCCGTTGTTGGACTCGAACAAGTCGACATAGGAGATACGATTTGCTCACCAGGAGAAGTCAGGCCGTTACCGCGACTAACCGTCGATGAACCCACCTTGGAAATGGTGTTCAGCATCAATAGCTCGCCTTTTGTAGGCAAGGAAGGAAAGTTTGTCACCAATCGTCAGTTGAAGGGCCGTCTTGAGAAGGAACTTGAGCGGAATGTCGCTTTGCGAATGACACCCGTCGAAGGCGCGGAAGCGTACGCAGTTCGCGGACGGGGCGTTTTGCACTTGGCCGTTCTGATCGAAACGATGCGCCGAGAAGGATTCGAGTTGTCCGTTGGAAAACCGCGCGTGATTACAAAGAAAGTTGGCAAAGAAATCCATGAACCCTTTGAGACCCTGAATGTTGAAGTTCCGGAAGACAAAGTCGGCCCGGTGATGGAGCTCGTGGGATTCCGTCGTGGAGCACTCGACGAAATGACTCCGCGCGGTTCCTATTGCTTGCTGAAATTTGAAATACCGGCTCGCGGATTGATCGGGCTGCGAACCAAGCTCCTTAACGCGACTCAAGGGACGGCCATCATTCACCATCGTTTCAGTGGATACCAAGCACGAGAAGGCGACGTGCCCTCGCGTGCCAACGGAGTGCTAGTCTCGATGGTTACCGGCAAAGCTGTTCCGTTTGCGCTCTTCGGACTTCAGGATCGGAGCGAACTTTTCATCGGACCTGGCGATGAAGTCTACGAGGGTATGATTGTCGGCGAAAACGCCAGAGACAACGACATGACCGTGAATCCCTGTCGCGAGAAAAAACTGACCAATATCCGGGCCGCTGGCTCCGATGAAAACGTAATTCTTAAACCGCCTCGTGAACTCTTTTTGGAGGCTGCGTTAGAATACATTGAAGAAGATGAGATCGTGGAGATCACGCCTGAAAGTATTCGACTTCGAAAAATCAGCTTGCGTGAGTCTGACCGCAGAAGACAATCGCGCATCGCCTCGGCATGAAAGACTTCGCTCAAAGACTTTTAGCCCTCGATCCAATCATTACTTTGGCCACAAAGTTTCCAATGGAATGCCGTAACGCTGTAGCCGTGCGCAGACAACGCTATCAATTTGCTCGCGATCGCTAGCGGAAAACAATAACTCAGTTCTTCCGCAAAGGAAAACAATTAGAGTAAAAACCGCCAAAGAAGGGATTGCTCCAAACAACAGGATGCACGGCGAGAGGCATAGCAAATATGTCCCCTTACCCAGCCGACATCCAGTTCGACGTATCTGCCAAAGCAGCAGGCTGAGAGCCAGGAAGTTCGAAATAGCGGTTGCGACTATTGCTCCTTCCAATCCGTAGGCCGGAATCATTATCCAGTTGAGACCCAAATTGCAAACGAGCGACACCGCAAGCAAGGCGATCAATTGCTTGCCCTTTTCAATACACAACAGGAACGGCTCAGCAACGCAGAATAAAGCGATCCACACAGCCTGTGCCAGCACGAGCGGCAAAACCGCCTCAGCTTGATCGTAATGATTATCGATCAACAACCGAAACAGAACAGGCGCAACCAGCATTGCCGCAGTCGAAATGGCTAGAAAGCCAATTGCAACTGTCTTCATCGTTTGGCGTACCCGCTTTTGCAAACGCTCAATCTGCTTTTCTTCCCAATCTTGACTCAGGTAGGGCAACATTACGCCGCCTAACATGATGCCGACGCTTATAAGCAAATTGGGAACTATTCTCGCGCAATGATATTGCCCTATGAGGCCCTGTGCCAAACCTTGATCACCAACCAAGTGCAAAAGCATATACCGATCAGAGACCTCAAACATATTGCTAAACAAGTTGAGCAACCAAAGACTGACCGCAAAAGGAGCCAAACGCCACAACAATTGCTGCGTAAGGTCGGGATTGCTCGGCGACAAGAATTCATCGCCGTTGGAATCGCGAAGGCGTAGCCAGCCCATTGTCATCGCTACGATATTTGCAATCGCGAAACTGGGAAGCAAAACCCACCAGCTTTGATAGCGAAATGCGAGACCTACTCCCACGCCAGCGAATACAACGCTTTGCGTAAACTGCATCCAAGACAACGTCGTTATTTGCCGCAGGCCCGAAGCGAGTTCCGTCACAAAGCTGAATCCGACAACGCTGAGTAAACAGAGAGCCCACCAAAGGACGATTAGCGATCCTTTGGTTTGCCCAAACACGATGAGGCTGAAGGGTTCTGAAAATAGCAATAAGAGCGCAATTCCGGCAGCTGCTCCAATTGCCGTGACTTTTAAGCAAAGTCGAAAGTAGTTTGCGAACTGACCTCTCTTGCGATAGTGCTCTGCAAATTTGCCGAAGCTGCCTGGAAATCCCAGGGCCAGAATCGGGACGGCAAGCACAAAGAAGCTGTTGGCAAGCGCCCAGTGTCCTAACTCTTCGGCAGATAGATAGCGAGCGAATCCGATACCGCGTAGGAGTCCAACACTGCGCTGCAATACATTTACAATCAGCATGATTAGCACGCCAACTGCGAATGCTTGTCCTGTATTACGAGTCGCCGCGCTTGCTGTCATCGGGTAGATTCAGTTCCGAGATTTTCGAATCTGCGGAATCTGCATCGAAGCTTTTTCGCCGCCTCCACAGACTGACGCTCAAGCTTACGACCCAAATCTAAACGGCGCCTGGAGCACTGAGACGAATCCTAAGGAAATAGGTATCGAAGAAAATTGCGCACGGGTTGTCCTGGAACATATACAGTGGGCTGTCCCAAAATCCCTCTCCCTAGCTGTACGTTGTAGCCCTCCTGCCCAAGAGAAATCAGTGGGGCATAGCCTTGGTTGTAGGGTGAGTAATAGTTCGGTGCCAAGTTGGGTGTGATGGTCGCTGGGATTGAGGTTCCCGGCACTGCACCAGGAGGAGGCAGCGAAGGAGGCAGCGAAGGAGCCACTGAGCCAGGCACACACTGATAAGAGGCGGTTGGGTAAATCCCAGGCGCATTTTGAAACTGCGGTAAGGTTGCGTTATTTGCCACATTCGTACTTGCAAGCTGCCCCGCTTGTGTTCGTACACCCGTGGTCGCAGTTGTTGCAGGAACGTTTTGCGAAGATGTCCGCTGAAAAGCGGCAGTTTGGAACAAAGCGTGGTTGTACGGTGTCGTGTAATAGCGACTTCTGGACGGAGGTGCAACAAACGGAGGCCCGTTGACGTAGGCACCTCCAACTGTCGCACTACTACCTGGCGCCGCCCTCCCAGACTGATCGTCGTAGACGCGAACACCGCTCTGTGTTTGAGGAGCCGCGGCCGTTGTGGCAGGAACCCCTCGTGCATTTAGACTTGTGTTTCTCAAACTCGTCGCACCAGTAGGCGCCGATGGACTTGGAAGTATCGAACGCGCCGAGCCTTGAGGTGCCCTAGAGCTCGTCACTTCAGGCTGAGAAGCCATCGGGCCAGGCAGAACTTGCGGCTGACTGGCTGGAATTACTTGGCTATCCCTTAGCGGATTCGCCGCCCTTCCCCCGGCACCAGGGTTTACAGGTAGATTTGGAGCCGGAAGTGTTGGACTCGGACTGGACACGATCGGCATGCTCGACCCCGGAAGTCCGGAGTTGTTCGTTGTTCGTGAGGAGCTACCTTGGGGCATATTATCATTTAAGTTCACTGCATTCGGCAGGGCTACGCCGCCGGAGGGTGCTGCCGGAAGCGGAGCGGGCACCACGCTATCTGCACCCGCGCTTGGATACGCTCCTGGGCTCGGCAACGCTCCAGCGTTAGGCAATGCACTGCCACCTGGAAATGCCGGCAAGGCGGGAAGAGAAGAACTGCCCTGCCCACCACTCATGCCTGGGTCAGGAAGCCCGTTAGGCAAAGCTGGTAAGGAGTCAGAAAGACTTGCAGAAGCCTGGTAAAAAACTCGGTGCAAGTCAGAGTCTGTCGAGCTTGCTGAATTCTCGGTACTTGCAGCTTGTTCGGTTGCAGGCTGCACAGTAGGCCAACTTGGTAGCATACCCATGAAACCAGCGCCAAAACCAAGCGCAGAGAGTCCTAGTACCGCACGCAGTAGAGTTGCCATTTCCTGCTCCAATCCCGAAAGCCTCAAGTCTTCTGTTGCACTGTGTATCGGCAACACAGCGCACTGTGCCGGAACAGTATTCGTTCCGCCATTAGAGGTCCAGAGCACTCCAATAGAGTCAATCCAAACGAGGCGGACGATTGCAAACCGCGTTCTGGATGTGCTAGAAGGCTTCGCGCAAGAATCGAGCCTACCAGACCTGGTAGGCTCGCATGAATGCAAATCGAAATCGTCGCCAGCCGATTTCAGGCGGCGGACTTGGACACTACTTGGCCGCGTCGTAGCGTGCTGCAACAGCGTCCC
>JBCCEO010000321.1:0-8258 GCA_039030255.1 Planctomycetota bacterium
ATTTTAAAAACAATGAGCTATAACAGTCAGCCACCAACATACAAGGGTCGGAGCCCTAGCGACGGGGAGGGAAGAACGCGCCCCTCTCCGCTCGCATTACTTGCGACTCTCCCAAGGGAGAGTAATTTCACATTCGCCAGCAATGCGAAAGCGCAACTTCCTAGCTCACGCTGCGGTTACTAGTCCGCATGTACCAACGAAAAAAACGCGTTGCCGGGCGTGCAACGCGTTTTTTTACTGCTGTTGGTTCTTTAAGACTTCAAGTGACGAATCTTAAAATACGTCCAAAATGAAGTGGTGACCCCAGTGATAGCGTCGGTTGCTGGGGTAGTAGTTGTGCCAGTGGCGATTGTAGACAGGGATTTGCATCTCTGCTGGATAGCGGTGATACATGCTATCGCTGCTTCGGTAGTACTCGTCGCCCATGAAGTTCTGTGGGTAGTAAACGTATGGGTAGTGGTAGAAGCGATTGGGATCGCGATTTGCTTGGTTACCACCCCAAACGCGTCCGAAAGCGTTGGTGTTAGGACCGCCAGCGGTTCCACTGTAAGCGAATGCAGCGGAGCCGCCTCCAGCTCCACCACCTGAATTGCAACTAGGACAATCTGGGCTGGCGTAGTGGGAAGTATAAGCGGCCATGCTCATCGTAGGCTTGGCTGAAACTGCCTTGGTAACGGCTTCTTGAGCGAAGGCAGCATTTCCAATGACACAGGCCGCAGCGAGTGCGATGGATGTAGTCAATCTGCGAACCATTTTCTAACCCCCTGATTCTTCTTATATGGGCTCAGGGAAGGAACAGCTGGATCAAGCTAACACAAGTCCACTCCCGAGCACCTCTCGCTTGTCCCATCGGCAAGCGGTATAGCCCGAGTTGAAGGAATATCCTGCACATTCCGTATCGCAGGAACGGCCCGCAAGCTAGGCAAAGTTTAACGGCATTTTGCGCGACGAAGAAGTAAATCTCAGCCAGCCAAGTGTTAGAGGCCTGCACCTAAAAAAGAGTAAGGCTGTACCGATGGCTGCCAGCATAAGATGGGATTGGTTGCTAGCTTTGGCAGCTTGTAGTCGTTCTTCGGCTTACTCAGGCAGTTTGCCTTGCGCAACTTCGGCTTCCCACTCATCCATCAACGGCCAGTCGATAGCGCAGGTCCCGAAGTCGGCCATATGCAGGTAAGTCTTCAATCTTGCGATCGTCTTGTCGAGCATCGCATTGTCCTTTCGGAAAATCGGACCATGACTGGGCAACAGCCATTCGATGTCGGAGTTTCGGATGCGTTCAAGAGATTGAATGAAGGCGGGGATGTCGCTGCCGTGGTGAGCATCAATCGCACCCACACAGCCATCGCGATAAATGTTGTCTCCGCTGAAGAGGAGATTTCCCATGCGAAACGCAAGCTGACTATCGGCATGGCCCGGGGTGGACCAAACCTCAACCTTCAAGTCGCCGACTTCGATTATGGAGCCTTCGTTCACCAAATGTTCCGTTTCAACGGTGGGCATATCGAGACTAATGTTCTGCGCCTCGATTTCGGCAAAAGTCTGCAATTTGTCCCCCGAAGCTAACAACTTGGCCGCATTGGGATGGGCGGAAACAGTGGTCTTAAGCATCCGCTTGGCCAGCGCGAACCCTTGGCCGTGGTCTACATCCGCATGCGTAGCAACGAGCGTCTTACACTTGAAAAGCGGAAAATCGAGTTCTCGAATGAGCTCGATAATCTCTTCAACCGCCTCTTCGTAGCCAATATCAATTAAGATCCACTCGTCTTGATCGAAGACCAAGTAAACATTGCAACCAATAACGTGACCAGCTTGAAAGTTCAGCTCGATGACATTGGGAAATATTGTTTTACGCTCGAGCATAAATGCATCACTGAAAGATAAAAACTTACGATTTGCCGCTGATCCTGCGAGCGGGCCCAAAATCAATTCCTTCGACATCGGATTGTAGAGCTAGGCCCAGGACTTACAAACCCCTGCCGAACAATTCCACTGGTGGATTTAGCCTGTGTGGAGCGATTTAGACATAGAATCTGCGTCTCCAATTGGCAGCTGACGACCCTTTTCGACTCTACTATAGCGAGATTGCACCTTGAGCCCTGAACTTGCCATTCACATCGAGCAAGCCCTCGAGGAGCTCGGAGAACCTAAGCGCTCGGCCTCCTTCGCCAAGTTTATTCAAGCGGTTCCTGGTGGTTACGGCGAGGGAGATCAATGCCTTGGCGTTTCCGTGCCCCAGCAGCGAATCGTCGCAAAAACGCACGCCAGTGTAGCACTGACGGAACTTCGCGAATTGCTTCGCTCCCGCTGGCACGAATGCCGGCTGACCGGAGTTTTCATCCTGGTCAGGCGTTATGAACTTGCGATCCGAGTAGAACGAAAATGCTGGAATGAAAATGCTGGCAGCAAGAGAAAGAGCCCTCGCTATCAGCCTACCAGCGAAACGGCGGAAGAAATCGTCGACTTCTACCTCAAGAATCTGAGCGGCATCAACAATTGGGACTTAGTGGACGCTTCCGCCTACAAGATCTTGGGGGATTATTTAGTGGATCATCCGAAGCATCGTTTCAATCTGAACCGCTTGGCCGACAGTGACGAACTATGGCAGGAAAGAATTGCTGTAGTCGCCACATTGAGCTTGATCAAGAACGAAGAATACGGTGAGATCCTGGAGCTTGCCGCCCGTTTCCTCGAGCATCCTCATGACCTGATGCACAAGGCCGTAGGATGGATGTTGCGTGAATTGGGAAAACGCAATCTGGACCTGCTCCGAGGTTTTTTGCACGAACACTCAGCGAAAATGCCACGTACCATGCTTCGTTACAGCATCGAAAAAATGTCAGCCACCGAACGCAAACGTTGGCTTCAATAAGAATATGCAATCTTCGCCCCACACCTGACCAGCCCGAGGTAAATCATGGAACAGCATCCGCAAGAATCCGGCTGGAACCAGCAAACGACTACTTTGAAGCGCCAGCTCGCCCTAACTTGGGTGCTAATGGTCTTACTTGCAATATTCCTGCTGCTTCCCAGCATCATTTCCTGGTTCAACTTTGGATCGCTGGGGCAGCCGCGGGCTGTCACACCGCGCGGTGCTCTTGGCGACTTTGAGGAAACGACGGTCAAAATCTTTGACGAAGTGAGTCCTTCGGTCGTCTACATAAACACCCAAGAACAATACCGAAACATTTTCACGCACCGTGTCGAGGAAAAAGAAACAGGAACGGGCAGTGGATTCGTATGGGACCAGGAGGGGCACATCGTGACGAACTATCACGTCATTGAAGGCGCGGATTCGGCCCAAGTCTTCTTTAGCGATCAATCCAGCTACGAAGCCATCATCTTGGCCGCCTCACCTAGTCATGACCTGGCCGTGCTCAAGATCAATGCACCACAAAATAAGCTGCGTCCTGTCCTTATCGGAGAAAGCAATTCGCTAAAAGTTGGACAAAGCGTATTCGCTATCGGCAATCCTTTTGGACTGGATCAAACACTTACAACGGGTATCGTATCGGCAAAAAGCCGAAGTATCCAATCACCAACGGGATCTCGAATTGATGATGTGATCCAAATTGATGCTGCCATCAACCCGGGCAATTCCGGCGGGCCGCTCATGGATAGCGCTGGAAGATTGATCGGCGTCAACACGGCGATCTACAGCCCTTCGGGTACATCTGCTGGTGTTGGATTTGCCATCCCCGTTGATATTGTCAATCGCGTGGTACCACAAATTATCCAACGTGGCGAGTACGCTCCGCCCAGGCTCGGTGTTTCCATACGCGAAGATCTCAACGAAGACATGAAGCGCCAAACCGGAATTCAAGGAGTCGTGATTTTAGAGACAATGCCAGGAGGTCCCGCCGCATCAGTAGGCATGCAAGGCAGTCGATTTACCCGTCGCGGCTTCATTGTTGGCGACATCATTCAAAAGATCGGCACTGAAAAAGTCACTAGCGTAGAGCAATTCCAAGACGTCATGCAGCAATACCGGCGCGGGCAAGAAGTGACCGTCACATTCTTCCGAGACGATCGGGTGTACGAAGTCGATGTCACCTTGGAATAAGCGGCAGAGTTACACTACTGTTTGGCTCCACGCTGTTTAGAACTCTTCAGCTAACCTCCCTGTGGGGAGGTGGTGCGTAATGCGAGCCGGTGGGGCAAAGATTGCAGGGAAGGGCAGTGGACGTGAGCCACAGGAACGCTACCCGGCCGCGTTACGTCCGACCTTCCCACAGGGCCCCCAGGGAAGGTTAGTTTGAATGCGAATCGCTAAGAAATTGCACGAACTTGCAGACGCGATACCAGACGCTGCTCAATCGTCTCACATCAAACTCATTCTCCCAGCGCCTGCGCCAATCCCGATTCGTAGCTTGGAAAATGGTATTCAAACCCAAGCTCAGAAACTAGACGGGCGGGTGAAACCTTCTTACTGGTCGCTCTGCGGGCTCGCGAGTTGTCTGGATCAGGCTCAACGAATTGGGGATGCTCCACCCCGCAGAGCTTTGCCAAATGACTGTAGAACTTCAATCGCTCAATTGGACTTCCATCCGAGAAAACGTAACAAGACCGCTGCAAACTCTCAAAGTGATCGAACACCTGGAGAATCATTCGAGCAATGTCACTGACATGCACCAAATTCAGAAAACCATGCTGAGGCACCGCCAAAGGTTCGCCTGTTCGTAGTTTGGCTGCTAGCGGAATTCTTCCTGGGCCATAGATACCTGCCAACCGAACGGTAATGGCGTGTACTTGAGTTTCTATTGATACCTTGTTAGGTGAGTCTGATCCCTTTATGTGCTTGGATTGTTGGCTGCGCAGCCATTTTTCCGCCTCGACGGCAATCTCCGGACCAATTCTCGTTGGAGCCACGGGCGTTTGCTCATCAACCATTTCTTCTGGACAGTCACCGTAGACTCCTGTCGTACTCAGATATATGATTCGCGGTTTTCCTTTCAAACAGGTGAATAGATTTTGTAATCCTACAACGTGAGTTTGCTGCGCGTGAGGTTCGACAGCTCGATGCGGCACTGCCACCAAAACCCGATCGAATGAGGGTAGTTCGAAGCTAGCTTCTTGCACCCAATCCACTTGAATCGGATGCACACCCAACGATTGCAATTCGGCCGAGCGTGAATCCTTGTGCTCGCCAGCGGCAACGCGACGCGTTAGAGCCCAGATCTTATGATCTCTTTGAGCCTGACACACCAATTCCTTTCCGACATAACCGCAACCGACTATTAAGAGATTCCGTTTGTTGATTTCAGTCGTCTCCCAACCTACGAACCTTTTCAAGTTAAAATTTTGATCACTAAAGCAATTCTAATCGAGCCAGCGTAGTTCGTCTCGTGTCATGAACAACGCCCTTTCAAGAACAACGTCCTACCAAGATGCTTCCCATTGACGACTCCAATCGCAAAGTGCATCATATTGTTGAACCTTCTTATTCCGGTTTGGAGAAATTATGGGAACTTTGAAGTGGATCATCGGCGGCATTGTCGGCGGCTTGATTGGTGGTTTCATCTGGGTTTTGATCGGCTATTACGCCAACGCTGAAGTCGGATACGTTGCCTGGGGCATTGGTCTTCTTGTTGGAATCTGCGTCCAGATTGCCGCCAACACCAACGAACGTGACGATGGAGCATTCCAAGCCATCGGCGCGGCTGTCATCGCCTTGCTGGCTGTGATTGGGGCCAAATACGTAGTCTTCCTGCTTGTTGTAGGCCAAGTCAAATCCGAGATGGATAACTTCACTAGCGATATCGATTTCAACAGTGATGAAACCAATATCATGATGATCGCCGATGATTTGATCGAAGAGCGTGTGGCTGCAGGAAAACCAGTCGCATGGCCACCTGGGATGAGCATCGAAGAAGCAGACGAACAGGCGGATTATCCGCCGCGAATCTGGAAAGAGGCGAGCAAACAGTGGAACGATCTTTCGCCGGAAGAGCAAGAATCGGAAAAGGCAGCCAGGAAACTTGCGTTTGAGATGATTATGCAGGGTTTCTTCGATGACAACGTTACTTTCGCACAAACGTTTTCACCCTTTGATGCTCTGTGGATCATCCTTGCCGTCGCGACAGCCTTCCGCATCGGTGGAGGCGACTCGGACGATTAACCCACGCCGATTAGCCCACGCTATTCTCCGGCAACATATAACAATCCGCCTCAACTGGCGCGTTGAGTTGATCCACTAAATCGTATCGCAGCTCGCTGGGAAGCAATGCTCGAAAACGCTCGATGGCTTCGCGTGGAGAAAAGCAGTGCAGCAAGACTGCCAGCTCCTTGAAAATAGACATGATCTCGTCTCGCTGCGATTTCGGTTTTGAATCGACGCCGGCCAGCAGCTCGCCAAGCCGCGAGATTAAATATCCTTGCTGGCTTCCTTCGTGAACGATCAACACGGATCGTCCAGAGTAAAAACAATTCGATGTTTTGGAGGAGAAATCCAACAAATGCTCCTCTATCGCAGCCTGCCATTGCTGCTGAACCGTATCGATATCGCTGGGAGAAGCCAAAATTCCTTGTTGGCGAAAAGTTTCGATGATCTCCCGCTCGGAAAGACCGCCGCAACGCAAGCGGGAATCCATTTCACTGGCATGCGCTTGCTCATAGAGCTCTGCAAATCCCTGCCGATCCTGGGGCACTTCTCCACACTGCAAGCTATCGACAATCTCCTGAGCCTCGCACCACATACGATCCATGAGGTCGATGGAGAGGTCCTCGAAGAAATACATTCCTGGAACTCCATCTGGCAGCTGCAAAGTGGACTTTGGCGGGTTGGCTACCCCAACTAGCCCGCAATCGGATTCAAGCATCGCAAACTCGACGTAGGGCAGGGCTTCGTCCACAGGATAGCGCAAAGAGGCCAATACAGGAAGCTCCCGATGCGCGAACGCACGAAGCTTCTCCTCCTGCATTTCTTCCACGACATACTGACCTAGGAATCGAAAGCCGTTGGCGTCGAACCACTTTGCAGCCAGCAAACCGCGGCTGCCAAAAAGTGATTCGTCTTCATCGGCGAACTCCAAATGGATTCGCATCGGCGGGACACCATGATGAGATGCCGTGCTTGTCAGCCTGCGGCCCTCGAGAGCTAGCTCCATTTCCGTCAACGCAAGTTGCAATTTGTGCGACATCCGTCGACTGAGGATAGAATAAGCTATTGAAAAGGTGATCAATGCAACGACGGCAATCCCAAGCAGGATTAATAAAGTGACAAGTAGTACTGCAACGTCGGATGTAGGCACAGATTGATCCCAAATTGGATTGAAACTCTACCCTCAGTTTAGCAACCTCTCTCAAAATGAACCCTCGCATTCTTCAACAATTCTGCGCGAACGTGCTGGCAATCTCGTTACTCGCGCATTTCAGCTTGGGCCATGATGCCCAAGCTCAGGAAAACAAAGACGCGCTGGACAAAGACTACTCAAGCGAACTCCCGCGATTCAAACCGCTGTCGCCACAGGAAGCTCTGGCAAGCTTTCAAATCCTGCCAGGTTTTCGAATCGAATTGGTCGCAGCTGAGCCCCTAGTAGTCGATCCAATTGCATTCGCTTTCGATGCCCGATCGCGGCTTTTCGTCATCGAAATGAGAGACTACAGCGAACAGGATACGGAGTGCCTAGGGCGCGTCGCGCTATTGACCGATACCGACCAGGACGGTGTCATGGACCAAAGGAGCACTTTTGCCGAAGGGCTTTCTTGGCCAACAGCACTTTACCCATGGCGCGACGGAGTGCTCGTCGCCGCGCCGCCCAAGCTGACTTGGTATCGCGATACCAACGACGACGGAGTCAGCGATACCCAAGAAGAATGGCTGACTGGATTCCACCGTACCAATGTCCAAGGCATGGTGAACAGCCTGCGCTGGGGAGTGGATGGCTATATCCACGGAGCAACTAGTAGCACCGGTGCAGATTTAGACAACAAAGTCTCGAGTGCCGGCACGAAACTACAACTCCGCCGAACCGACTTTGCCATCGACCCACTCAGCCAAACCGTCATTCCCGAAAGCGGAGGAGGACAACATGGCTTGAGCTTCAATCGCTGGGGCGACAAATTTGTTACGAGCAATAGTGACCACTTGCAGCAAATCGTCAACCTAGAAACATGGCTTCGTCAGAATCGCTCCTCCATTCCCATGCCCGCGCTCCGCAAGAGTATCGCACTGGATGGACGACAAGCCGAAGTGTTTCGAGCCAGCCCAATCGAACCTTGGCGAATCTTGAGGACACGATTGCGAGTGGGAGGATTGGTTC
>JBCCEO010000322.1:0-8246 GCA_039030255.1 Planctomycetota bacterium
TCGCCAGTTAACTCGGCTTTCTGCCAAGTCTTACCACCGTCCGCAGATACTTGAACATTTTTGACTTCGGCTCCAAGAATTCCGGAAGGAAGAACATAGCCGGCCAAATCGACGGGTCCGGTTTCTAGCTTTGCGCCTTTCTCGTGAGAGCCGACTGCCGCATTGATCAAGTAGCGGTAGATGGGACCAGCCTCGGACCAATCAATTGCATCTGTTTTCTTCACGAGCTTGTAAGCGGTGGCCAGATAGTGATTGGGGCTGGTGACATCCGAAACGACGATCTTGCCCAGCCATTTGACGCTGCGCGCACCAATGTAGCCAGGGACTAGAGTTCGCAGTGGATAGCCATGGTCGGCGGTCAGTTCCGAGCCGTTCATGCCGTAGCATAGCAATGCACCGACATCGTCGCCGTCGCCCGTTGCTTTTTCGATCGGAATGGAAGCACCAAAGGGAATGATGCCGTCGCCCTTGGCGATTTCATCCAGCCCTTCAAACCAAACGTGTTTTGCTCCTGTCTTAATCCCGGCCTTCTTAAGCACATCACCCAAAGCGACGCCTGTCCACGTTGCATTGCCGATGGCTCCAGCGTCCCATTGCACTCCGCCGACTTTGCCTTCCTTGTTGTACTCAGCGCGGCGATTGCCGGCACAAGTCAAAGTGGCTGTGATCGTGTGTTCTTGATGGGCTTTGATGTCCGCGAGAGAAAGCGAAAGTGGTTTTGCTACTAGGCCTTCTACCGATAGGCGAAAAGTGCTGGGATCTATTTTGGGATTGGGAGCATGGCTGCGGACGTAAAAATGCTTGGTGGGCGTGATCCAGCTTTCGATGAGTTTGTTGAGGGCTGGCTCGGCGTTGCGTGGATCGGTGGTCCGAAAAATCAGGTCTTTCTCATCATCTTGCCCTAAGGCCGAATTCGTCTGAGTGATTCCGGCCACGAGGATGCCACTGGTTAGGATCATGTCGCGACGAGAGAGAGTTGGGGAGGAAACCATGAAAAGCCTCAGGAGGTGTGGTGTATTCGTGTTGCTCGCAATTATAGCTAATGATTTTTTTGGCGCCTCAGCACTGATTTTGCCGCCGATGGCCTAGATCGATCTGTGAGTTCAGCCAGCGGTTTTGCTAGAATCTGCAGACCCGATAGCTTTGGCCATTCGACAGCATTGAGGGAGTGCCGCCTTCGGCTCGCCGTTAAACACAATACCGTTCAACGATTCGGCACGAAGCCTGGGACGTAAAACCCATTGTTTGGATAAGGATATCCAATGAGCGCGAATCCAAAACCGGATCCAAAATCGAATACCCAACCAAATACGGATCCATCGAATCCGCATCGTGCGGATTCGGTCGAGCTTTCACAGGCGGATAAGGCCAAACAGCTTCGGCTTGCCTGCCGCAGTCACATTGTGATTCCTGCTCGACTTGCCTCCAGCCGACTGCAGCAAAAATTGTTGCTTCGCGAAACGGGCAAGAGCGTTTTGCATCATACCCACGAAGCGGCTTGCAGCGCAACGCTGCCGCTTGGGATCACTGTGGCCGTCGACAGCGAAGAATTAGCCGAAGAAGTCGCTTGCTTCGGCGGCAAATGTATTCGCACTGATCCACAGCTTCCGAGTGGAACAGACCGAGTTGTGGTCGCAGCAAAACAACTCTCAGGCATCGATATTATTGTCAATGTGCAGGGAGATGAGCCGGAAATTGACGGAGCCGCAATTGATCAAGTCATCGAGTTGCTGCAATCGGATCCTTCGGCCGACGTGGCGACTTTGGCGACGCCTATCCGCGAAAAGGAAAAAGTCTTTGACCCAGCTTGTGTCAAAGTCGTGCTTTCGCATGATGGCACGGCTCATTATTTTAGCCGCAGCCCCATTCCGTTTCCTCGGGAATGGAATGAAGCATTTTTGCAACAAGATCCGCCACTTTATTTGCAGCATATCGGGCTATATGCTTACCGCCACGATTTTCTGATGCGATTGCAAGAACTGCAGCCAAGTCCGCTGGAAGAGACAGAAAAGCTTGAGCAACTGCGATTTCTACAGTCAGGCAAACGCATTGTGGTCGGTCTCGTTTCTGATGCACCTAAAGGCATTGACACGCAGGAAGACTATCGCGCCTTCGTCGCCAGAATACTAGCACGAAGCGCAAGCGAGTGAATCTGGATTGCTTGCGGACCAAGCCCCTCACTTACTAATTCACCCGCTTGCGCGTCGTGCTAGTATTGGGCGGCTGTGTCGCAACTCGACGATCTCGCAGAACGCTGATAGATTGGAAGTTTGATCTTCTCCCAACTGCACCTCTAGCGAATGCGATCTTCCATGAGCGAGTCATCTTCCAACGATGTCACTTTTCGAGATTTCCAGGCTCTCATCCACAAAATGTATTTCGAAAAGGACGAAGAGCGGGGCATCGATGGTACGTTTATGTGGCTGATGGAAGAAGTCGGTGAACTTGCAGCCGCTTTGCGAGATGGCTCCGAGCAAGATAAGTCAGAAGAGTTTGCGGACGTTATCGCCTGGCTTGCAACCATTGCCAACGTAGCCGGAATCGACTTGGCGAAGGCGCTTCACGACAAGTACGGAACCGGCTGTCCAGGTTGCAACAAGTATGTTTGTGATTGTCCGATCGACGAAAAGCCTTAGTGTTGAAAGTAGAACATTTGTCCCACGTGTTTTTCTTTTGTGTGAAGTTCGGGACAACTGCTCTACTATCAAAAACCGGATACAGTTGGGGACACCTGTTCTACTATCTAAAACCAGAAACATTAGGGACAACTGCTCTACTATCTACTTCTTGATGCTGTAGATTCTGGCGGCGGTTCTAATGAGTAAGCGATCACCGACGATAGCCGGAGTGGCCATACCCATGTCGTCTGCTTCGAAGCTGTTTTGACTCAATAGTTTGAATTCACGACCGGCTTGAATGACATACGCCTTGCCATCTTCGCTTAGACAAAAGATCTTGTCGTTGTAAGCCCAGGGCGAAGTTGTGAAGCCGGAGGTGCTGGCGATTCGCTGGCGTCCGTAGACTTCTTCGCCGGTTTTGGCATCAAAGGCGGTCATGTAACCACGATCATGAAGGACATAAAGGATCCCTTTGTAGGCGATCGTGGAGGGATTGTAGGGTCCGCCTTGAGGCTGGCACCAAGCGATAAACTCGTTGCTCGTTTCACCCTTGGCCAAACTAATGTCCCCTGTCGCACCGGGCTTGATTGCATAAATGGGCTTGGAGCGATCCATGATGTAACCCGAGCTGATGATTAGCAGGCCTTCGGCTTCATAAGGAGTCGCGATGGTGATGCTGGACATGCCCTTTAGCGACCAAAGCTCATTGCCGTCGAGGTCGTAGGAGCGAACTTTACCTGTGCCGGGCGTAATAATTTCTGTGCGGTCCTTGGTTTTCCAGATGTAGGGTGTTGCCCAATTGCTTTTCTCGTCGCGTGCAGTGCGCCAGATTTCTTCGCCCGTGTTTTTATTGAGTGCCAGCAAATAAGATTCTTCGTCGTTGTCGTGCAGAATGATCAAACGATCTTCGTGCAGGACTGGTGATGCAGCGGTGCCCCAGCCATAGCGTGTTTTGCGGGCGGGTAGTTCCTTGCTCCAGACTTGGTTGCCGTCCAGGTCAAAGCAGTAGATACCCATGCCGCCAAACAAGGCATAAAGGTATTTGCCGTCCGTAATCGGTGTTTCCGAAGCAAAGCTATTCTTGATGTGAATGGTTGTTTGGGGAGCCGCGTCGAGTACCGTCTTTTTCCAAAGGGTACTACCACTGGTCAAGTCCAGACAAAGGACTTGATATTGGTGCGTCGAAGCGGGCGGTTTCAGGCGATTGCCGCCAAAGTACAAGCCCTTTTTGGGTTCTTCGGATTCTTCGCTGTTGATAACCGTTGTCAGAAAAACTTTGTTGCCCCAGACGACCGGTGAGGACCAGCCGCGACCATCGATGTCTACTTTCCATTCGACGTTTTCGTCGTCCGACCAGCTATCAGGGAGATTGGCATTGTCGGCTACGACCCCCGTTGCCTCTGGCCCACGAAACTGAGGCCAATTCGAGTCTTGAGAACTAACTTGGCTATAAGTGATCGAAAAGATGACAAGCGTCAAAACTGCCGAGGGATAATAGCGCACGGGATCGCCTTCGTAAAATGTCACGGGTGCTCTTGTCGAGAGAAGGGGTAACGTACGCCCTCTAACTGACGTAATCAGTGTATAGTTTTTTCAGATTGCTCCCAACTGACCCACCCTTTCCGATCTTCCTGCCGCCGTCTGGTTTACTTTCAGCGGCAGCTCGACGGCAATACAACGAGACCAACCATGATTCGATCTTCCCTAGCCTCGATTTTCGCGATCGCACTCACTTGCCAGGCCTTTGGCCTTGATTCTGTACCGACAGACGCTGGACCAGTGAGCGGCGTGGAGGCATCGGAAGGCAGCGACGTCACCGTATTTCGAGGCATTCCGTTTGCGGCTCCTCCAGTAGGAGAATTGCGATGGCAACCACCCCAGCCCGTGGAGTCTTGGGAAGAAACGCGCGTCTGCGATACCTTTGGTCCCATCTCCTGGCAGGGAAAGAATCAAGGTAAGTGCAATGAAGATTGTCTCTATCTCAACGTATGGACACCCAAAGAGAAGCCAGCCGAGAAACTGCCGGTCATGGTTTGGATTCACGGCGGCGGATTGCGTAGTGGCTCGGGTTCGCTGAAGAATTACGACGGCGAAGAGTTTGCCAAGCGCGGCGTTGTGTTGGTCACGATCAACTATCGCCTCGGAGCCTTGGGCTACTTTGCGCATCCAGAATTAAGCAAGGAGTCGTCCGAAGGTGTATCGGGCAACTACGGCTTTCTTGATCAAATCGCTGCATTGAAATGGGTGCAACGCAATATCGAAGCCTTTGGTGGCGACAAGGATCGTGTGACTATCTTCGGTGAGTCGGCAGGGGGAACGAGCGTATTTGTGCTCGGGGCAAGTCCACTTGCGAAAGGCTTGTTCCATCGCAGTATTCTTCAAAGTGCGTGGCTCGATCCGGGCATTTTTCAACCTTTGTCAGCCGCTGATGGCGAGCCAAACGCGGAGGCGGCGGGAGCGGAGATTGCCGCGAAAGTCTTGGGAGCAAATGGCAAACTGACGAAAGATGTTCTGGCGCAGCTTCGCGCTTTGCCTGCCAAACAGATTTTGGATCAACTTAAGGGAGGAAGTCCCGTCACCATCGATGGGCATTTTTTGCCCAAGCATCCCGAGCTAATTTTCGCTGAGGGTTCCCACAACCAAGTTCCGACGATTGCCGGAACGAATCGAGATGAAGGGACGATGTTTGCAGGAGGTGCAGCGGGGCTTTCCGTGGAGCAATTCGAGAAACGAACTCAGCAAGTATTCGGGGAATCGACCGATACTGTGCTGGAGTTTTATCAGGTGGAAGAAAACAAGCAAGTGCTTCCGACTACCGTGCAGATGATTACAGACGGTTGGTTTGTACAGCCGACGCGTCGATACGCCCGCGCCATCGCAAAGAGTGATGGCAAGGCTTGGATGTATCATTTCGAACGCGTGAGTCCAAATTGGACATTCTTAGGAGCAGCACACGCAGCAGAGATCGTATTCGTCTTCAATACCTTGAATGAATCGAAAATGAAGGGAGCCAACAAGGAGATCGCGGAAGCCATGATTTCCTACTGGGTTCAATTCGCCAAAACGGGCGATCCCAACGTGGAGGGCTTTCATGCTTGGCCAGCCTACAATGCGGCGGATGAAAAGCACTTGGTGATTGATGCGGAATTCAAAGTGGAATCCAAGCTGCGATGCGAAGCCTGCGAAATGCTCGACTCGATCCGAACTCTGGACGAGCTGAAAGTCAGCAAAGAATAGAAGCCTAACTCTCTGCGTTCTATCGGAGAACTGCTCGTGAGAAAGATTTAGTCTTCACCATCCTCTTCAGGAAGAGGAGCTCGAACACGTGCAACCAGTCCATGTCTTCCATGTCCAGAGTCGTCGGTTACCACGTCATCTTTGAGGTCGTCAAAGTGATAGAGTGCCATGGTTTGAGAGTCCGTGACAAAACGATCTTGGGGAATGAAGTCTTCCGTATAACGCACCGTATCGCTGATGCGAATCTCGTCGATCCTTCCATGGAAAGGGGAAAAGTAATCCGTTGCCCCAGGATTGGCACCAACGGCAAATGTCATTCCTGGCCACAAGGTCTTGAGTTTGAAGCTTGGATAGTTCTCATTCAGTTCTTGAATTTGAGGAACCTCGGACGAGATATTGGGATCGTAGCGCAAGACTCCTAATTGACGGTGGCCGTCAATGAACAGACTAAGATGCTGTCCATTGTAAACTCCCGCGATGTGGGTCCACGAATTTGGTGTTAGTATTTGATCTCCGTGCAGGCGGTATGCCTCTGTTTCTAAGAGTGCTCCAACGACAGGCTCATATTCTTGGAGTGACAGGTCGAGGATGCCAGCGATTTGCAGAAGTTTTTGTGTGGAGGAATTACCCTCTCTGTAAACCCATGCCTCTACCGTGATCGGATGGCTGGCGTCATAGGAGAATGAGGCTACCATATGATCGTCGATTCCATCCAGGATTAGCGCTCCAGCACGTTCGTCTCTTGGGAGAATCTGCCAAACAGTGATTCCAAGTAGGAGCATGATCACGCTCGTAATGATCGTGCTCAGAATGCGATTGCGACTTGCAATTCGCACAAGCCTCGAAAATCTGTTCGGAAGACGCACACTGATCGGTCGTCCGTCAATGACACCGGCCAAATCATTACGTAGCTGCGAAACAGAAGAATAGCGTTCCTCGGGCAGTTTTTCCAAGCACTTCAAGCACAGTGCGTCTAATTCGGGCGAGACTGCAGGGTCAAAGTTAGAGGGTCGCACAATGTTGTTATTTAGCGCGTCTTGCAATCCAATTTGGCCCTGAATGCTTTCGAAGGGCGTTTTGCCAGTCAGCAACTCATAAAGAACGATTCCCAGCGAGTAGATATCGGTGGCTTCATTCAGTTCACTGCTTCCGCGCAACTGTTCTGGGCTTGCGTACTTCAGAGTTCCAAGCGTTGCACCGCTCTGGGTGAAGTTGGTTAAGTCTTCCGCATTTTTTGCTAATCCAAAATCGGTAAGCCTTGGCAGGAAAGGCAATCCATCTAATGATGTGTTCTTCTGGAGCAGGATGTTCGATGGTTTGATGTCGCGATGCAAAACACCTTGCTCGTGAAGGTGTTCTAAAGCGCCAGCAAGTTGCTGTACGATTCGAACCGCAATCATGGGTTCGGAGGGTTCATCGCTGCGTATCCACTCTGCCAGATTGGGGCCATCGCAATACTCCATGGCTATGAACAGCAGCCCCTCGTGCTCGCCAGCTTCCAGGACCTGAACAATGTTGGGGTGCTGTAGCTTAGATGCAGCAATCTGCTCTCTTTGAAATCTCTTGCGAAGCGTGGTATCGAGTTTGAATCCAAGTCGCGGCACTTTGAGTGCCACCTCGCGCTGCAAGTCGGGATCTACGGCCAAGTAGACATCACCGAATCCTCCAGCCCCGATTCTTCGGATCAATTCAAACTTTCCAATCTGAGCCATTGGCAATTCAGCATCTGCCTGCTGGTCAGCTTGAATTTTTCCGAAAGCCGCATTGAGCAACTTCAGCGTAGAAGCGCGTTTTTGAAATTCCTGACCAAGCGTTTTTTGCTCAACCGAATCTTCAAAAGTGTTGTCTCGGATTACATCTTCGATATGCGCTGCAATCCGCGCAGCTTTCTCATCTGGCAGAAAGTCTTCCTCGGTCGCTTTGGTATTCAAGACTCGAGTTCCTGCGAAAGTTGGTCAATTGCCTTGAGCCAAATTCGTCGCGCCATGTCGGTGGAGCACTGAAGTTCTTGAGCGATTTCGGCATACGTACGATCCTCAAGATAGCGCAGGCGCACGACTTTTTGCGATCGGCTCGGTAATTGTTGAATGCCAGTGAGAAGTCGATCCACTTCCTCTTCAGCCATAGCATACGCACTCGGACTTTCGTCGTCTGCTGCAACCGTCGGCGCGTCGTGGTCTTCGCGATCGGGAGCACGCTTGGCGGAGTATCGATAGCGCCGAAGTCCGTCGGTGAGATGATTACGAAAGATCGTCATGATCCACGGCCAGAAATCGTCCGCAGTCTTGCCTTGAAATTGTTCGACTTCGTACAAGTTTCACACTCAGTTGGCCAGCTGCCTCACTGACTGCGATAGCATCAGTGTCAAACTCAACAATACCACCGGGCACA
>JBCCEO010000323.1:0-8220 GCA_039030255.1 Planctomycetota bacterium
ATACGCGCTCAGAGTCGTCAATTTCCCAGCGTCCAGTATTCGCAACACTGAGTAACGCACCGAGGCGATGATAATCTTCTTCTTCGACAAGCCAATTCGCCCATAGTTGTTCCATCTCCGGGTCCCATAGCGGGTAACGCAACTTCGGCGGTCCCGCTGTGCGCGACAAAAGATATAAATCCAAATCACGCTCTCTAAGAAGAATTTTCCTAGCACTGCTTAGAGCATTGGGGTCTCGACAGTGCCTCTGAATACCGAGGACTCCAGGCGCAAAACGAATAAAGACAGCAAAGTAGACGAGCATTGGATACATGCTGGAGACAGCATACTTGGGGTACTCCTCTATGAAAATCTCAGCCGCGTCTGATAGTCGCTGAGGACCATGCTTTTCGAATACGTCGTACACGCAGTTCGCAAGCCCTTGCCCTGTCTTAACCGGCTTTCTATAAAGCTCCTCCGGGATGCTCTTCTGGGATAATGCCCGCGTCGATTCACGAAGTTCTTCATCTTGCTTAGTGGTTAGACACAACCAACCCAACTCACGCAAGTTTATGAAATGAGTTCTGTGCTCCTGCAAACAAATCAACAAATCTCGGCCTGAGCACTTATCAGTATAGTCGGACCAGTAAGCTACTTTCATGTCCCACAATGAAGCGGGAGAATCGATACTTCCGTCCTGAAACAGATTCAGAATATTTACGATTCGTCTTTTTCTACTTGTTGCGTTCCCTCGAATTACCCAACCATTATACGCCCTGTATCCGTCAAGAGCGGATACGGCGGCCTCGACTATGCTCCCATTAACCTCGAGCGCCTCGGCCAGCTCGCTTATTGACAATGGCAACGCACCATCCACCTGAACACACGAAGCTAGGCGATTTCGAGCACTTTGAAGTTCCAGAATACTTAGATTGGGTCTGACCCAGTTTTCTTCGAAACGCTGGGCTCTTTGCTCTAAGAAATTGGAGACTTTCTCGTATACGATAACAATCGCTAGGGCGAACTCGCCGGAAAGAGCAAAAGGTTTTTTCGTAATCGCTCGTGATCCGAATACGGTGTCCAGGATTAATGAAATATTCTCATCGACATATAGTTGCCATGACCGCAGGATACGAGGGGATCGCTGCTTCCTAAGGGCTTTGCTTTCGATTTGACGAATTCGCTCCCTCGTCACATCGTATTCTTGACCAATTTCCTCTAGCGTTTTCTTCTTTTCGCAGTTAATTCCAAAACGACGTTCAAGAACTTCTTTCTCACGCTGCACTAAATTTGAATAGCGCTCACTCGGTGGTTGTTCGGGTTCTGCTGATTCGAGCGGAGATGTGTCGGAAGACCGACACTCATCAGCAGTATTTGGCTTAGCGTCTAGCTTTTCCGACACGAGTTTATTCGACGCCAAGAATTCTACGACGAGCTCATCAAACTCGGTTGCCGTCTTTTGGCCCAAATTGGGGATGCGCAGAAGTTTGACTAGCCTTGTATTCTTAGTGTCTGACAAGTAGTCGTCTAGGCTGGCATAAGGCATTCTGTTTTCAGCAATGGCTCTTTTAATACAATTGCTTAGCCTCACACTGCCAAATGCTTCTAAGTAGTTCTGAATTTCCTTCATGGCGATAGAGTAGCTACTTTCACTGTCACTCGTTGGTCTACCATATTCTTACGCCGATAGTTTGCGTCTTCTAGCATTTCAAGCAGATCAGCCGCTCTGTTTCATGCTATTAGGGCATACTCGAGACTAACAAGGTGAGTACTGACCGCGCCTCTGCTAAATTTTCATATTGTGTAGGTAACTTGTTCGATGACCGAGACACCTATTGTCAATCGTCGAGCAACTCAGACAAATCCAGGACGGGTACAATTCCTGAATCCTCCGGCTTCTTGTCTGTCCGATACCTGGCAACGAGCGACAAGACGTAATCGGTCAGGTCAATCGAGCCTTTTGATTCCTGCTCCATACGCTCTAACCCGCCCTTGGCAAATTCTTCAAAGATTTTGGCGCGTGTATCCTGCGCATCATCGGAGGAACCAAGTACTTTGGCGTCACCCGTTTTATCAACCGCCAGAAGAAAAAAGAGGTTTTCGTAGTTATTCGTATCAAACACATCTTGTCGGATCGGACTTTTAGTTGTTTCGCCAAGCTCCTTTGACTCTCCTAGCATCGCACCGTAGCTAGCCGCGAAGGCAAGGACGTCGACCTTAAGGGAAAAAGGTCCGATACCATCAACTGTATCCCTAAGTTTTTCGACAAAAGCGTCCTGAGCCTTGTCGATATTAATGCGCCGATCAGCCATTAGACACCTCCAGAATCTCCGTAAACTCGTACTCGTTGGAACTATTATCGATCAATTCAAACGTCTCCCCTTTGATATCGATGGATAAGGGCTTGATACCTTTCTTAGGTGTCGAATAACGTAGAACATACTCTCGCCCCGTTTTATTGCGCATCGATCGCTCCACATCACCATCCCACTGCTTTGGGGACACCATTACTACCACTTGATCTGCCAATATCGGCATGTGCTCTGCCGCAGCGGTTCGATATATTGATAGTGCGCCAAACGGTGAATCCATCACGATTGGGAAATGACTGCTGTCGGGACCTGGCAAAGAGTCGCCTCGTTTTTGGTACTCACGCGTCAATTCTATGATGCTACCGATGAATGCTAGACTCAGTATCTGCCTCTCGCCTGTCGACCCGTCGGTCGGCAACGCGTTTTCTCCATCACCATCAAATAATTGCAGTGAGTAGTTCTCAGGAATACGGACTACATACGGAGTTGGTGATATCTGTTGGAACAACCTTGACACGCGTTGCTCCAGATCCGCACGAAAGTCTTCTTCCATGAGCTCCTTAATTTCTACGATCCGCTTCCGCGCATCGCCTGCCGCATCGACCCGCGCTTTCGCAAGCCTCTGGCGTTCCTCGTTGGCCTCAAGCTTGTCAATCTCATCGTCGATTTCATCCTTCCTTGTACGAGCCTTCATAATTGAGTTAATCAGCACGCCTCGGTCCATAGTCAGACTTTCCCGTTGCTCCTTGAGATCATTTTTCCGTTTCTCGAGCGATGCGACTTCTTCTCTCGGACTGGATTTTAGTTGGTCAGAAATATCATCCAGCTCTACTTCAATCCGTGCCACTTCTTCTCGGTCGGATTGCCGCATTTTCTGTCGACTATCTAACAGATTCAGAAAACGGGGCAACTCATGTGACAGTTGAGTAATACTGCCGCCAATCCGGATTGCCTTTTCCTCAACATCCACCAATCCAGCTTTTTCCAACCACCCTTCTACGGCTTGCGTATGAGCTGATCCTGCAGTCAGATTAGCGCCGCATATACACTTACCGCTTTCCAGCAAATCCGCCACAAACTGCTTCTTTATGCCCGCCGGCAGCTCACCGCGCTCCCGCAATTCATCACACAGCCCTTCGAATCGCTGTATTGGACCGGCCAGAAAGACGTTGTGCGCTGAACCAGAAACCATTTTCTTGATCGTTGAGGAGTGCTCTTTGAGAGCATCTTTTCGCCTGCCCAAGTCTTCGTTTAGCTGATCTCGACGCTCTTGTAGCGCTTTTACATCTTCAAGCTGCCGAAGCCGATCCTCAATTTCCGTATTCTGTTCGTCAAGCTTATCGAGGTTAGTCTTTATTTCAGAAGCGTCACGTTCTTGCCGATCGATTTTCTCATCCAGCGCTGTTTTTTCATCAATAAGAAGCCGGGTCTGAGAGTCGCCAACGTCCCTCAGTTGCTTCTCTAATTCTTTTCTCGCTTTGGCCAGATGCTTATCCGCACGATCCAGGATCTCGACACCGAGCAACTTCTTAGATGCTGTCGCGATCTGCTCTTGCTCCGCCGGAGCTAACTTCACGATCTGCTCGATGCGCTCACCGTCAAAGAAAAAGTAACTATGCAAATCAGGCGGCAATACTCGGCCAATTACATCTGCTGGCCTCTCCTGTATTCGCCACTCGCCGTCTGCACCACATACCTGCAGAATGACCTCGGGCTCAGATATTTTGGCGCTCTGCGGAGTGGAGCCCACCTTAGCTTCAACCCGACGTTTAATGAGGTAGCGCCTCTCATCGTGTTCGAACTCAAGCTCTACATACGCTTCCAGAACATCACCAGAATCAGCCTCATAGATCGCCCGTTTGGTAACGATTTGTTTTTCTAGCTGAACTCCCGAAGTGAGTTGTTCGTATAAGACCCACTTAAACGCGTTGAGCAATACCGTCTTGCCGGCACCGTTCTCTCCATGAATGACTGTGATGTTTTTGTCGCCACCGGCGAATTCAATTTCCGATTCGCCATAGAAACAGCGAAAGTTCTTTAGCTTCAGTCGCTTTAGCCTCATGAGACTACGTCCTTAATGATGTCGACAATCTCACTCTGAAGCCGTGGTCTGTCTTGGTAGAGCTTGTCTCTCTCCAGCTTAAGCACTTCTTTGATGATCTTCTGCACCTCGGGGCTCGCCGTTCGCAGAGGCTCGAGGTGATCTGGTTTCTTGCGTTCACTCATTGCACTGTCTCTATGCTAGATGTCCGTTAAGCCCAATTTCTTTTGTAGCGACCACACTACGTCCCGCGCTTCGCCCGGATTCCTTGCTAGGTCGGCGAACTCCACGAACCGACGCAGCTCTTTTTCCATCAAACTACGTTCTGAAGGCATCGTGATAGCCGAATCCGGCGGCACGACAACCATATCGTAAATCGTCGCATCCTGTTTTCCCGGGTAGTTGCGAAGAATCCTCCCTCTCCGCTGTATAAACTGCCGTGGATTGGTGCTGCTCGCCAATATTACGGCCGTATTGATCGAGGGAATATCGACCCCCTCGTCCAAACACTTGATAGCGACCAATCCCTGAAGTGTGCCCGACTCCAAATCTCTCAGGCGCACTTTTCTATCATGTACTGACGTTTCCGCAGTATATGTAGCGACCCGGATTCCCATATCCCGGCCCAACAATTTTGAAACCGCCCTTACCTGCCGGATCTCATTTTCAGTTTCGTCGCAATCCACCTTCCCATCACCACAGTAGAAAAGCGCCTGAGTGATGTCGCGCTTGTCATTCATGAGGTTACGTAATTCGACGAGCTTGTTTTCAGCCGTCGCTACCAGGCGCGCTCGTTTTATCAGTAAAGCGGCTAGCGGACTGTCTTCGTCTTCGATGGACTCGGCTTGCACCATCAATCGACTGATCTTGCTACTCAGTTCTAGATATTCGTCCTGTTCATCTTCGGTCAACTCGACCAGTATGGGATAGTAGCGATACTTGCACAGAGCACCAATATCCAGCGCTTCTTTTAAACCCAGATCAACGCAAACATCACCAAAATAGTCGAAAACGGCTTGTGTACCAATTTCATCAAACCAGCGTTCCGGTGTCGCAGACAGACCGATTCGAAGCGGGATGGCGTCCGGTAGTTTGCTACGAGCCCTGGTCGCTCCCATGTTGTGCACTTCGTCAGCAATCAGCAGAGTATTTGGAGGGAAGCTGTGCAATTTCTGTTGAAACCCGTCGGAGATAAAAGTCGCATTCGTTACGATACAGGCGACATAAGGGCACGCACCAGCCTGAACGTTGTAGAGCAGATTATCGAGCTGTGGCTCCCATGCACGGCGATTCTGAAAACACGTCACCACTTCGGTGTTGAAATTCTTACACGCTTCTTCCCACTGGGTGACCAAATGCTGGTAAGGGCACACGATAATCAGCCCTGTCAGTTTGCTGGCGTCAAACAACCGTACGGCAGCAGCCAATGCTGTAATCGTCTTACCGGTACCGGTTGCCATCTTGAAGACACCGACCCCGTTCGCTTTGAGCCAGCTATTTATGGCGACTCTTTGATAATCTCGGAGCTCGATTTTATCTGGGATGCTGGGTCCTACTGTGTAATCCGGCTCAACTGGCTCACCAGTTTTTCTTCCGTCTTCAGGATCCTTACGAGGCTTGCTCGTCTGCTTGTACTTTTCAAGAAGCTCCTGCGACGCTTCGGTAAAGTCTATTACACTAAGTCCTATCGCCTTATTCGCCCACATACGTTCAAATCTATCTATCTTGTTCGGTACGCGGCTATGCGGATCATCCCAAGACCAGAACACGTCTATCGATTCAAAATTGTCAATCAGACCGCCAGACGTCTCATTTGGCGAACCTGAAAAAGCCACATGATTGTTGTCTGAGTCCGTAATAATTCCGATCTTCTCGTGATACTGCCCTCTCGATAACTCGCCGTTCGAATTCACTCTCAAGGCAAGACTTACATCCAACAGGCCCGTCGAAATCAACCAGGCAAGCGCATCCAGCCTGGACTTGGCAATACGTCCTTCAACGCCTGTGAGTGCCTCCGCAGCAACTTGCCGAAGCACAGAGTGACGGTCTTTATAGCCCTTGTTGATCGCGTCGATGTCCACCTCAGTAAGTAAGGGTGAAGCGACAAGCCGAATCCTACCCCCATTATTTAGCAAAGCCGCGATACCCTGCGCAGCACAAACCAATCCGTGGCTTGTGAAATAACCAACGGCTCGTCGATACAACACGGCTCTCGTTAAGCAAGGCGTATAAAACTCGCTAACAAGGCCAGTATCATCGCTCGAGTACTCAACTTTTAGCGTCAGGTCACGAAGATTTCGTTTTTCAATGATGTCTAATCCTCTTTATAGTCGCTCCAATACACCCACCAAATCTCGTGTCGAATCAATTGATTTTCTAGAGCGCTAACACTCGCACTTAGACCGCCCGGATTTGACCGATAACTATGCGCTATTATAGGACTGCCCGGATGCTCATGGACAGCTTGAGTACGTTGTCGCTATTTTAGTAGCGTAACGTAAGATCTGTAGGCATACAGCCGATCTCGTTTTCGCTCGCCAACTTCGGCAAGAATTCCAACTTGTTGCAAGAGTTCGATAGCTTTGCTTGCAGTTGGCTTTGTCGTGTCCAACAACTTGGTGACAACAGGCATCGAAACGACCGGTGTCTTCGGCAATATCTCGAACAACTGGATTGCTGAGACTGTCACAGAGTCTGTTGCTAACAACGTGTTTCTGTCTCGGCTTACCTGGTTGTATAAGCTACTAGCTGTTTTTGATGCATCGTCTGCAACTTGCTCCACACCTTCCAAGAAGAAAGAGAACCACCCAAGCCAATCGCCATCGGTTCTGACCTTATTGAGCCGCTCGTAGTAGGTGCTCTGATGCGCCTTTAGAAAAACACTCAGATAGAGCAACGGGCTGGATACCAGCCCCCAGTGAGCCAGTAGCAATGAAATAAGCATTCGTCCTACTCGACCATTACCGTCCAAGTAGGGGTGAATCGTTTCGAATTGCGCGTGCGCCGCCGCCGTGCGTAGTATCGGCGAAAGGTCGTCGTCTTGGTGGATATATGTTTCGAGATCACTCAACAAGTCGCGAACATTTTCAGCGGGCGGAGGAACGAATACAGCGTTCCCCGGCCTTGTTGCACCGATCCAGACTTGTGATCGTCGGATATCTCCAGGTTGCTTGTTTTCGCCACGCACACCCTGCATGAGTCTTAGATGGCATTGGTCCAAGAGACGAGCGGATACTGGCAGCCCTCTCTTTGAAGACAACTCCTCAAATGCAAAGTTGATTGCAGCTACGTAGTTGGTGACTTCTTCAACGTTCGCTATCGTGGACGAACCTGCCTGCCCTGTCTGCTCGTAAGATAGTACGTCCGTCAACGTCGCCTGCGTTCCTTCTATCTCGGAACTAAGCAGAGCCTCTTTTCGTACGAAGGAATAGATGAACCAGTCCAATGACGGAATCATCTCACTTGCTAGGCGGAGCCTGTCGATTGCAGCATCGGCGTTTCGAAGAGGTTCTTCTAAGGCGTCGAGCTCCCTGGCGGTCAGCTTAGGGGGCAATGGATTGGGCACGAAAGCGTCCACAGCCTCTCCGCCGACTGTCGTCCTTATGTACTTGCCTGATGCTTTCGATCTCATAGTAAAGTATTCTTTACTAAATGAGTTCGAAAGTAAAGTGGAATTTACTAGTTACGAAGTGCAAACATTCTTTACTTGGGCGGGTTGTAAGTAAAGCAAAGTTTACTACGTTTCCGGCATACCCTTGGTGCGAACCGATTCCCTGATACCTTACGTCGCAATGCAACGCATCAACGTGACCGCCACGTATCAGTTTGTGGATGCAGCGAAAGCCGTGCGCGCGTTTAAAGACCCAATGGATCAGCTTTACAAAGAAA
>JBCCEO010000324.1:0-8195 GCA_039030255.1 Planctomycetota bacterium
ACCGCTACGTGCATGACTCCAATGCCCATCGTGCACATCATGAACGGCACAAAAACGCGTCAAGTTTTGCTTAGCGGAGGAAGTACTTTGGAAAGACTACTAGTACTTTGCAACAGCTTGCTTCCATGAAATTTTGCAACTCCATCCAAATTACTTCAGAGTTAACGGTTTGCCTGCCTCAGCGATTTTGCTGACCGCCGGATAGTAGGCAACAACCGCTTCTTCTACTGCTTCTTCCTCCATCCGCCGAGCTTCCTCACTTGGGTCTTGCAGGTAGCTCAAGGTGGATGCGGGAAGTTTTAGACTCAAGTAATTAGAAACCAACTGGGCAACAATCTGGTCATCGCTGTCCTTGAAGGCTTTTTGGAATTCCGCGGAGACTTGTTCCGGCAGATTGGCCAGAATCTCCGTTCGCCGAACTTTTGCCACTCCGACAGACACGCCATCGATTTGAATCAAGTTTTGATCACCCTGATCCGATTTGTGCCCCAGTTCGGTTAGGATTCCTGAATCGGCGATTGGTAGCAGGATGGCATTGAGAGCGGCTTCAACTTTTCCGCCTTCCAGATTTCCATGCTCGTCGACAAAGCTGCGAATCCTCTCGAGTGCAACGATAGGTTCTTTCTGATCTGACTGCTGGCTCGATTGCAAGAAGTCGTTCAGGATGAGCTTTTGTTTTGCGCTTAGCTCCACTAATGTACTCTCGCCGTCGAGCGTGGCGAAAGCATTTTGCAAACCTCCGACCAGCGATAGGATCGACTTAGGATCATTCTTGTAATGACAAAGAGCTTTGCTTCGTGCTTGTTCCCGCTCGGCTTCGGTCTTGTTGGGATCGGCAACTTCAAAAGCTACTTTAGCGATGATGTCTCGCTTCGGTATTTGGCCCTCGCGGTAGGAAAATGGTGGTTTCCAGCCTTGCAGAATCAGCACAAGCAAACTCGCTGTGGCAAGTGCGAGTGCAAAGCGCAAGAGTGCGGAGCCTTGGAGAAGCTCACGCAATCTACTACTTAGATTGCTCGATTCAAGCTTAAGAGATGCAACACGTTCGCTACGCGTGCGCTTTGTTGATGAGGCCATATGGCGTTTGGGAGCTTAGTCCTGCATGTGCGAAGCATCATCTGGCATCGGGTGTGCATCGTCCTGCATCGATGAGTCTTCATCCGAATTTCCAGATTCAGGTTGGCCCTGATGGTCACTGGCAAAATCTGGATGGGCTCGTCCTGCAAGCGAGTGCACAACCGGTCCACGCGCTGATTCGTAACGTCCGACAATTTCTTGCACAAGGCGATGTCGTACGATATCGTCGGCTGCAAGGGTCACAAAACTTATTCCTCGAATTCCACCAAGTCGTTGCCAAGCATCACGTAGCCCGCTGGTCACTCCGCCAGGCAAGTCAACTTGGGTGATATCTCCAGAGACTACAATCTTGGAGCCATCTCCCATGCGTGTGAGAAACATTTTCATCTGGGCTGATGTCGTATTTTGCGCTTCATCGAGAATGATGAAAGCTTCATTCAAAGTACGTCCGCGCATGTACGCCAACGGAATCACCTCAATAACATCGTGCTCCATTAGATACTTTACTTGGTCATAATCCAACATTTCATTGAGTGCGTCCAGGAGGGGGCGCAAATATGGATTAAGTTTGGCCTGCAGGTCGCCTGGTAGGAATCCGAGGCTTTCCCCTGCTTCAACTGCTGGACGCACCAGCACGATTTTCTTGATTCTGCGGCTTTTTAGGGCTTCAACAGCCAAAGCCACGGCCAAATATGTCTTCCCGCAGCCAGCGGGCCCCCTACAGAGGGTGAGGTCATTCTTGCGTATTGCCGCCAAATATTCCGCCTGACCGGGGCTTCGCGGCTTAATTTTTCGTTTTTGATGCTGTAGATCGACGGCAGCATCCAGAGCGTTTTTCGCGGGTACTTGACCGTTTGCATCCGAATCTCGTAGGGACCCCGGACTTCCGTTTCCCAATGCGCCCGCCAACGCCCCTTCGACTTCCTGGCGCGTGAGCCCGCCCGCTTGCTGTGCGCGTTGATGGAGGCCTTCCAGCAAACTTGTTGCACGGCGTACCGCTTCCGATTCCCCGATGACCTTCAGCTTGCCATCACGGTGAGTAATCGCGACGCCAAAATGGTCGCGAATCATCTTCAAGTACTGATCTTGGGGCCCAAACAGACTAAGGATTGCTGCCGGGTCGCTTAAATTGATATTCGCTTCTGACATGAATTCATTTTAGCGAATGCTCGTTCGACGAAGCAATCGTCCTTGTAACACCATGAAGAAACAGAAGCACAGGGGCTTCCACCGATGTATTGCTGTGTGCAATTAGGCTAGTCGTTAGGCTAGTCGTAGAGTTTGAGAAAAAAAGGTTACTGGCCCGGACCGCTGATAAGTTCGCCCACGATAATTAAATAGGCAACGACAAAACTCGGAAGCAAGGAATCAGTGACATCCCACAACCCGCCGAGACCAGGCAACATTTTGCCACTGTCTTTGCAGCCCATTTCACGTTTCACGATCGACTCCGACAAGTCACCCACGACTCCTGAGAGCGTCAATGCAACTCCGAGAACCGATACACCTAACCAACCAGCGTTGATTCGGTCTTCAAAGAAGATCGATCCACACCAACAAAAGTATATCCATCCCGCCAGCGTGGCAACGACCATACCCCCAATCAAGCCTTCAATTGTCTTGCCTGGACTGACTTTGGGGCATAGTTTCGTGCGTCCTAAAGCTCGACCGACAAAATAAGCTCCCGAATCTGCCCATTTTGTGATGACAATGACACCTACCAACAAGTAGAGCCCCCAAGTAGAGTCTCCGGTCATTCTCAACGCGATCGCAAAAGCGAAGCAACCTCCGAAATAGCAAGACACCCATCCTGCGGTAATAGCTCGCGCAAAAATATTGCTGTCCGCCTCATAGAGCGGAATGTGCCAAGCCATACAACCAACCAACGCAATTATCATTGCAGCCAGAGGCCATCCCAACTTGCCGAGCAAGCAGTCTTCGGGATACGGCTCGAAGGCTGGCCAGAAAACTGGAATCATGGCTGCCAGCATGATACCGGCACATCCTAGCAAGGCGGGCCAAGCTATAGAGCCGATCTTGCTCCCCTTCACCATTGACGCGCATTCCACGGCGCTACCAAAGACCAAATACAAGCCCAGCGGTAACATCCAAACGCCTTTGCAGCCCCAAGGAGAATAATTGGCATCTAGCCAAACGAAAACAAGCGATGTCGAAATGATGATCGCGGCGGATAAGAGTCGATAGCGGAGCAAACTCGATCAACCTAGCATTATTCAGGGCTTCTGGAACGTCAAAGTGCATTGGAGTAGCATGGCGATATGGATGGGCGGTAGTCCATTCTGCGACCGCATAGCATTATGACCGATTTTCCTCAGCTACGTTCGCCTTACGAGGATCCAATCCTCCAAATCGGCGTTTTCTTCTAGAGAAATCACAGATCGCTTCGGCCAGTTTGGCTTTGTTGAACGCGGGCCAAAGCGTGGAAGTTACCCATATTTCCGCGTAGCTGATTTGCCAAAGGAGAAAATTACTGATACGGAGCTCGCCACTCGTGCGGATCAGCAGATCGGGATCGGGTAGACCGGCCGTCTGCAGGCTGTCGGACACTGTTGTTTCGTTGATGTCGGATGGATCCATCACGCCGACTTTGACACGCTGGGCAATGTCCTGAATGGAGTCGACAATTTCGCGCCGCGAGCCGTAGTTTATGGCTAGACAAAGCGTCATCCCGTCGCATTCTTCGCAGGCTTGAATGGTCTCTTCTATTTCCTGCTGTACTTTTTCAGGCAGCCCGTCACGACGTCCGATGATACGAACTCGCAAGTTGTTTTTCACAAGTGTTTCGCGTTCGCCGATCAAGTATCGCGTCAACAGAGACATCAGAAACTCGAGTTCTGGTTCGGGACGCTTCCAGTTTTCCGAACTGAAGCAGTAAAGAGAAAGGACGGAAATGCCAAAATCGTTGCAAGCGTTCATGATGTCGCGTACCGTCTCTACGCCGCGAACATGGCCTTCGATTCGCTCTAGGCCTTGCTGTTGAGCCCAGCGTCCGTTGCCATCCATGATGACCGCGATGTGCTTTGGTCGTTGCCCTAGTGGGATTTTGGCTACCGACGCATCTGCTTGTTTGTTGGCTTGTTCTTTCGCTTTGGTATCTTGCTCTGCCATGTTTCCTTTCCTTCAGAGCTGAATCCTACGTCCCGCTTTATGGTCGCAGCACACGGCGATCGTATTGATATCCAGGCTTTCTAACAAGCGAGCTACGGTGATTCGAACTTGAGCAGCGTGCCGTGAACCTACGAGACGCAAGTTTCAAGCGTTGTTAACGCTTCGCGATCCGAAAAGATAGTTTGTTCACGATCAGGACCAACCGAAACTACTTGTACTGGAACGCCAATCAACTCCGCGACTCTTTCGAGATAATTATGAGCTTTTTCCGGCAGATCGTCCATGCTGCGAGCACCGGTGACATCCTGGCACCAGCCTTCCCAAGTTTCGTAGATCGGTTTCGCACGCCGTAAACTTTCGGCATCACAAGGGAAGGACTCCACGCGTTTGCCGTCGATTTCGTAAGCTACGCAGATCTTGATTTCTTCCAGCTTCGCCAACACATCCATCATCATGAGCGCTAGGCAGGAAATGCCGCCTAGTCTGGCGGTATAGCGAACCGCGACAGCATCAAACCATCCGCAACGTCGTGGACGACCTGTTGTGGTGCCAAATTCGTTCCCCCACTTCCGAATTTGCTCGCCTGTCTCGCAATGCAATTCGGTTGGAAAGGGACCGCCGCCCACCCGAGTGGAGTAGGCTTTGGCGACGCCGATCACACGCCGAATCCATTTGGCGGGAATACCCGAGCCGCTATTGATTCCTACGCCAGAAGAATTGCTGCTGGTGACAAAAGGGTAAGTGCCATGATCGATGTCCAGCAAGGATCCTTGGGCTCCTTCCATGAGCATTCGAGCACCGTCATCCAGTTTGTCCAAAAGTTGGTTCGTTGTGTCGCCAATTAGGGGCCTTAGTTGTTCGGCCCAGCTTTGCGCCTTGCTATAAATCTCAGAAGCGTTTAATTGCTCTGAAAGTTCAGGGCTACCCAGTCCGAGCAAGACCTTCTTTTTTGCAGCCACTATCGCCTGAATGCGTCCTTCCAAGTCCGGGGCCATTAGGTCGACAGCTCGGAAGGCGAAGTTGCGGCCTACTTTGTCGCGATAGCATGGACCAATGCCACGCAGCGTAGTTCCAATAGCTTCGCCTTGAACCTCAACAGCATTGAGCGCTTGATCCTCTAGAAGGTGCCACGGCATGACCAAGTGCGCCCGCTCGCTGATCATTAGGTTTGCACGCGGGTCAACGCCACGTCCTTCTAGTCCAGTTAGCTCGCCGATCAGCGTTTCTGGTTCGATGACGACCCCGGGCGTGATATAGTTCTGGACTCTCGGATGGAGTATTCCACTTGGGACGTGGTGTAGTTTGAAGACCTGGTCCCCGTTTACTACAGTGTGGCCAGCGTTGGCACCACCTTGGTAACGCACGACACAATCATGATCTGGAGCAAGTAGGTCTACTAACTTGCCTTTTGCTTCGTCACCCCATTGAAGGCCAATTACACAGGCTGCAGGCACGAGTACTCTCCAAGTCGAACATTCAAGGTCCCAGCGCGGGAATTCCAAGCTGGACTCTTCCGCCAAGCAGATTTGCGCCGCCGAGGCAGGTGTGCTGCATCAGGCGTCCATCGCGGCTTGTCAGAAACGCAGCAGTATCCGTTTGAAGTTTCAGGACGTCAAGTAACAACTGTCCATGTCAGTTGTATTAGAAATGCCGGATTTGCTGCGGTCGAACCCCTCCAGAGAACGTGCGATTCCGTGAATTCCGGCGAAATGCGAGTGCTTTGACTCGCCCCGCCGCGATAACAATGTGTAAACTATCTACATGGTGAGAAGTTATTCTTGCGGACAAATTGCACAAGCATTTCGCTGAAAAAAAAGAGGTGAAAAGAAAGGCACTTTGACGCCGTAAGATTTCCTTTCTTGGGCCGGTCATTCTTACCGTTCTCGGCTCAGGATCCGGAAGGACGAAGCACAACCAAGGCAAATTTGCTTCACTATCGTTGCAACTCAAGCGGGGAAAAGTCGGAAAAGATGGCGCTCTTAATTCTTAGAGTTTGCTTTATTTGCGTTGCTGCTGGCATCGCAACCCTCCTGCTCAAAGTGGGCTGGAACGGGCCTCCATATACTCCCTATCTCGTCATTTTTGGTATCGTCTTGGCCGCGGTCGGAGTCATAGCAGCGGATATTTTCACTCCGCGGAAGCAGATCGAGGTCATCTCCGCGATCTACTTTGGTTTGCTGGTTGGCATTCTGCTGACTTACGTACTGTGGATCGCCCTTGAGCCGCTTTTGCCAGATGACTCGAGTAGCTATGTAGCGTCGGCTCAATTGTTGGTTGCAGCAGTGTTGTGTTACATGTGTACCAGTCTGCTCTTACAGACGAAGGATGATTTCCGCTTCGTCATTCCCTACGTGGAATTTGTGCGCGATTTGAAGGGGATTCGTCCCATCATTTTGGATACCAGTGCTATTATCGACGGCCGTTTGGCTGAACTAACAGAAACGAATGTTGTCGATAGCCAACTTGTGATGCCTGGATTTGTCCTGGCGGAGTTGCAGGCGATTGCTGATAGCAATGATCGTTTGCGTCGAGCGCGCGGACGTCGTGGTTTGGACATTTTGAACAAATTACGAACGCAGTCGATGATCGATTTCCAAATCTATGATCGTGATCTGCCAGAATTCGCGGGCCAACCAGTCGACATGAAACTTGTGATCCTGGCCAAGCACCTTGAAGGCAAGTTAATCACAGGTGACTTTAATCTGAACAAGGTCGCCAAAGTCCACAACGTCCCAGTAATCAATCTGAACGAAGTTGCTGCTTCCTTGCGGCCACAATTCCTGCCGGGCGAGTCTTTCGAAGTTCGTGTCGTGAAGGCTGGTGAAGGACCGGAGCAAGGCGTAGGCTACCTGGACGACGGAACAATGGTAGTCATCGAAGGTGGGCGGCATCGTATCAATGCGACGTTGCCAGTCGTGGTCACCAGTACTTTGCAAACTCAAGCAGGTCGTATGCTGTTTGCCAAAGTAGACGACGAAGCTGTTCGTGCTTAGCCTATTGCCGTAGTAGATGTGCCGAATTTTGTCGGCTTCTATCCAATCTTCACGCACTCGAGGTCTCTTCTCCGACCTGAGTTAAACAACCACGATTCTAGAGGCAACCCATTTCGCACAGGACGTATTATCGAGCTATGCGCGTCGGCGTCTCCGCGAACGCAGCAAGAGCGTAAAAGCCAAGACCATCACTGAGCTAGGCTCCGGAACCGCGCCAGTTCCAAACAACACAATGTCGTTGCCATCGCCTCCAGCATACGTTATGAACAAATCCGTGGCGCCGAACTGCCCTACCAGTCCGCCTTCCGCGAGTCCATCAAACTCGCCAGTCAACGAACCGCCAACATCAATTATCTCGAAGGACATAAAACCAGAGATATCAAATCCGTTGATGAAAGTCACGTCAAGGATCCCAGCCAACTCGACATCTCCACCAACTTCGATCCAATCAAATTCTGTTTGAGAATTGTCGCCTCCACCATCAAAGGTCCCTCCTAACTCAATCTCCAGCGAGCCTCCTGTCTTCAAAAGGTTTCCAGTAACAACGAGAACACCCGCAGAATTGCCCGGCTGCAATATCCCGGCATCCTCCAACTGACCGTTTATCATCCCAGCTCCAGCAATGGTCCCACCATCGTTTACCAAAAAACCGTTTGCATTGATGGTGCCGGTATTTAGCAGCGTGCCTTGATTCGTAAACGTCATACTCGCATCGATGTTGAAGGTTCCAGCATTATTCATAGACCCCGCGTTGGTTCCATATCCATTCATGACCGAGTTATTATTCAAAATGCCTTGATTCTCCAGACTGCTGTCTACTGTACCGAAGTTGCTAAACATTACACCGGCATCAACATTTACAATTTGTCCGGAAGTCGCGTTGATGGTCGCGTGATTGCGGAACTCACTTCCGGCCCTCTGCATACGCAGGCAGATGAGATTGCCATTGCCGCATTCGGTGAGACCATTGAAGCTAGTGAGTGTACTTGGTCAAAG
>JBCCEO010000325.1:0-8189 GCA_039030255.1 Planctomycetota bacterium
CGTTTAGTAGCGTACGTACGCGTTTGGACCAAACCCTACGCGACCGGGCAGCGTGGCTTCCTCAAACGCACCAACACAACCACACCGAGACGCCAGAACTTGGACGCGCGAAGCCGTATCTCGGTCGCGCGCTAGTGTCCTGTCTGATTAGTTCGTTGAACTTCAGACGACACACAATCGTTAAGAACAAGGCGCATTCCGCCGCCAATATCTAGATATTGGCAAGGGATGCAACGCGGTTATTGGCGATTGTGTGCCGTCCCGAAGGGCCCGCCGCACAAGGCTTCTGGGGTTGTTGCGCCGCTTGGCAATGTCTAGACATTGCCTTCGCGACGACGCCTAGCCAGAAGCCTTGTGCGACGGGCTGAAATTCAACGAACTAATCAGACAGGACACTAGCCCGGATAATTCACGAAGTTACCAGAAACGCAAAAAACAAAAGCCTCGACGTGCGAAAATGGTGTTGCCAAACAAACACTTAAGCACCGTCGGGGCTTTTGCATGGATAACCATACCACCGAGCAAGGTGTCATGTTCACCGGACTGTCGAAGCGACCGGTTCATGTGCGGTTTGATCAAGCCCACGCCACGTCGGACGGCGGTGCGATCCTGCTCAAAGCGGTCGACGAGAAGCTGGGCCTAAGCGCGGCGCTGGCAAGCAGCCTGCGCGATTGTCGTCAGCCGAACAAGATTCGCCATTCCCTCACCGAGTTGGTGCGTCAGCGCCTGTACGCGATAGCCTGTGGCTATGCTGATGGCAACGATGCAGCGAGGCTCGCTCACGACCCGATCTTCAAACTGCTACTGAACCGGGATCCGATCAACGACGATGCGTTAGCTTCGCAGCCGACCCTTTCCCGCTTCGAAGCCAGCGTCGGCCCTCGTGACATCATGCGTCTGTCTCGCACGCTAGCCGAGTGCGTGATCGAACGACATCGTCGCCGCACGAGCGGGCGCGTCAAGCGCATTACGATCGATCTCGATCCGACCGATGATGCCACCCACGGTAATCAACAGCTGAGCTTATTCAACGCGGTCTACGACAGCTGGTGTTATCTGCCACTGGCGGGTTTCCTCAGCTTCGACAACGAGCCGCAGCAGTATCTGTTCTGCTACCTGCTACGCGATGGTCATGCACCCGCCAAGCGCGGCTGTCTGGCTGTCTTGAAACGTTTGCTGCCGCGTCTGCGTCAGGCGTTTCCCCAGGCCACGGTGCGGATCCGCCTCGATGCCGGCTTTACCGGTGCCGAGTTGTATGAGTTCTTTGAGGCAGAACGTCTGGAATATATCGTCTGTATGTCGAAAAACCCCGTACTGGAACGCTTCGCAAAACCGCTGATGGAACCAATACGGGAAGCACTGGCGCGTAACGAAACGTGTGCTTGCGCTTACGGCGAAGCACGTTACCGAGCGCGCAGTTGGAACCGTGAGCGGCGCGTCATTATCCGGGCCGACGTGGTGCACCAGCCAGGGCGGCAACCCAAAGACAATCCGCGCTTTTTGATCACCAACATCCGTGGCTGGCCGAAACAACTCTACGAACAGGTCTACTGTGGCCGATGTGATGCCGAAAATCGTATCAAAGAGCTCAAACTCGGGTTGCACATCGACCGCACCAGTTGCTCACGCTTTCACGCCAACCAACTGCGTGTGTTGCTGACCTCAGCGGCCTACGTGCTGATGCAGGAACTACGACTGCGCGCTCGACACACCGACAGCGCGACGGCCCAGGTCTCAAGCCTGCAGCTCCGGTTGATGAAAATCAGTGCGTCGCTGGAGGCTTCGACGCGCCGCATCGTCATGCACATGCCAACGTACATGGTTTATCGCAAAGACTGGTTGCGGATCGCCCAGTCCGTTGGTGCGGTGCCGACTTAGGTACTCGCAACACAAGCCACAATCTGGAGGCGGGCTAATGTCCGCAGCCGGCGTTCGCTCTCAGCGTGGCGGAACCCTCATTCGGACCGGCTAAACCGTCGATCTAACCAACGCTCCTAACCCGCCAACCCCTCGTCTTCCCGTAACCCCACTATCATCGTCCTAAAACTGATTAACCGGACTACTTTACAAACTTCATGAATAGTCCAGGCTAGCGTCGAGCGTGGTGCGAACGGATTGGCTCGTTCAATGCGTCGTTTGGGCGTTCGCCGGCTGAGCCAGTTTTTGACCGCACCTTGCCAGCGATGAGACCCGCTACCGGCCCGCGCGCGGGCGTTGCAAAGGCATTTCAGGCTCCAAAACGTTCAAATCTGCGTCCTAGAATCGTGCAAAACGTTCAAAACGGTCATGACTTTGTACCGAGGTATCGGGATGGTTGCAACAGTTTTGTGAAGAAATACTCGATTTTTTCACCAGAAGCCCCGATTGCTTCACAAAGCCCTGTACAGGTCTATACACTTTATAAACGTTCAAAACGTTCAGATGTTTCCCCTGTTGGACGATTTTCTTGGAAGATCAGCTCACAACACGTCAAGTTGCCGCCGCATTAAGCGTTTCCGAGTCATCGGTTAAACGCTGGTGTGATAGTGGCGACATCCCGACAGAACGGACAGTGGGAGGACACAGAAGGATTCCCCTAGCCGGTCTGCTTGAGTTTTTGGAGCGTACGAATCGTCGGGTCGTCAGTCCGCTCATTCCACCTGTCGAGGCTAAACCAACTCGGCAAGTTCCGCCTAAATCTCGCCAGGATGTAAGCACCGAACGGTTCCTTGAAGCTTTGGTGGGGGGCGATGAGGATGCGGCGCGGCGGATCCTGACCATTGCTTACGCTCAGCAGGAATCCTTTGCTTGGTTGGCAGACGAGTACATTGCAAAATCTATGGTGCAGGTGGGGGATTTGTGGGACTGCGGGAGCCTAAACATCTACCAGGAGAGGCATGGCTGCGAGATATGTTCTCGCTTGATATATGAAATGGGACGATTGCTCCCCGATCCCCCCTTGAACGCTCCTCTGGCATTGGGAGGTACGCCGACAGGCGACTTGTACTCATTGCCCTCTCAGATTGTGCAGATGGTTTTCAAGGAATCAGGCTGGCGGGCGTTGAATCTAGGTACGAACTTACCTTTGCCGTCGATTGTCGCCGCCGCCGAGCAGCACAAGCCCAAGATGGTTTGGCTTAGTTGTTCCTACTTAAGGGACCCTGAGCAGTTTGTTGAGCAGTATTCAGGATTTATCGCAGAACTGCCCGACGAAACAATGGTTGTTATCGGAGGGAGAGCCTTGAATGATTCCCTTCGGCCACGCTTAAAGTACACGGGCCACTGTGACAATATGCAGCAACTTGCGGCATTCGCAGCGGCACTTCATGGAAAAAGACCCTCCATCGAATCCTCGGAGAATTAAAATGGAAAAGAACTCAGGTTCAAATCGTCGTGTCGTGCTTCGCAATGCGCTTGGCCTAACTGCTGCAGCGGCTTGTTTTCCGTGGGAGAACACCGTCGCTGCAGAGCCGACTGCAAATTGGCCTTCTTGGCGTGGGGCGAATCGCGACGGAGTTTTACAAACGAAACTGCCTTCTTCCTTGTCCTCCCTAAAAAAACAATGGTCAGTGTCATTGTCTGACAGCTACAGCGGCCCAATCGTTGCAAGTGGCAGGGTTTTCACCACCGAAACGGTGAATAAACGCAACGAAACATTGATCGCACTTGACCAGCAGACTGGAAAAGAGATTTGGAAGCGCGAATGGCAGGGGGCTATGACGGTCCCCTTCTTCGCTTCTGCGAATGGTTCTTGGATTCGTTCGACTCCGGCAACGGATGGCAACACAGTTGTTGTTGGAGGAATGCGAGACGTGGTAGCAGGTTTCGATGCTGCAACGGGTAAGGAGAAGTGGCGAATTGATTTTGTAAAAGAGCACGGATCCACGTTGCCATCTTTTGGGTTAGTTTGTTCTCCGCTCATCGAGGATGGCTTTGCCTACATGCAGGCTGGAGGTGCGGTCCGCAAAATTGATCTCGAAACCGGCGATCTTGTTTGGGGAGAAATGAATGACCAAGGGGGAATGTATGGCGGGGCATTCTCATCGCCGATGGTCGCCGAGATCTTTGGAACGAGGCAACTCGTTGCCCAAACGCGTCAAACCTTGTGCGGGATTTCGATGGACACGGGAAAGGTCCTTTGGAGCGAGGATATTCCAGCGTTTCGAGGCATGAACATTTTGACTCCCGTTGTTTGGAACAACAAAGTGTTCACAAGTAGCTACGGTGGTAAAGGTCGGTTGATTTCCTTGGCCAAGGATGGAGGCGGGTGGTCGGCTTCGACCGAATACGAGTGCAAGACCGAGGCCTATATGTCTTCTCCAGTATGCGTTGGTGAGTATCTCTTTATCCATCTTCGAAACAAACGTTTTGCTTGTTTGAATCTGAATAACGGTGAAGAAAATTGGCGAACGACGCCCTTCGGTGACTATTGGAGTTTGGTGACCGATGGCGAACGGCTGTTGACCCTGGATTCCGGGGGAGAATTGCGGCTTATCGAGGCAGATCCAAACGCATACAAATTGGTAGACAGTCTTAAGGTGAGCCAAGAACCAAGCTGGGCACACCTTGGAATAACTGGTGATCAGTTGTTTGTCCGTCGTCAACGCGGTTTGGATGCCTACCAGTGGCAGTCCTAGGATGTCGAATGCGCTAGTAGGCTGCACAGCTCGAAAGTGCAGCCTAGACCTCTACTAGTCATCTTTTTTCGTTTCGCGAACAATGATCCATTCAGGAATTGATTCGTGATTCGAAACACTCTTTAGGAAGTGATTGGGCGGCCAAGCTCAAAAAAAGAGATGACAAGCAGTGATGAAATTACGCTCGCAGGAGCGCAGCAGCAAGTCGATGATTGGATTCAGTCGATTGGAGTTCGCTATTTTTCGGAGCTGACCAACTTGGCACAGCTTGTAGAAGAGGTCGGCGAAGTAGCACGTTTGATTTCGCGGACTTATGGCGACCAGAGTTTCAAGAAAGGGGTCCAGCCCAACGAGTTAGGTGATGAGCTTGCAGATGTCCTGTTCGTTTTGATTTGTATTGCAAATCAAACAGGCGTCGACTTGCAGCAAGCCTTCCGTGACAATCTTGCCAAGAAAACCATTCGCGACCAAAACAGGCATCGCGATAACCCCAAGCTCCAAGATTAGCCGAAGATTCGAAACGCTAAGCTTGGATGTATTGATACTCAAAGTGAATTGGATCTCTGAATGTCCTTAATGATCATGCGGCGAATCAAGTTCTGCGCAGGCCATCGGTTGTATGAGCATGGCGGCAAATGTGAGCACTTTCATGGGCACAACTACGTCGCAGAGATTTTTGTCACGAGCGAAGAAGTCGATAGTGTTGGTCGGGTTATCGATTTTGCGGAGCTCAAGTCACGCACGAAAGGTTGGATAGACGACAACTGGGATCACAGTTTCTTGATCTACGAACAGGACCATAATGCCATTGAGGCCTTGGAGATGGTTAAGCCATCACGTTTGTTCAAGCTGCCGTACAATCCTACGGCGGAAAATATGGCTCGCTACCTATTGGAAGAAATGTGCCCAACAGTACTTCAGGACACAGGAGCTCGTGCAGTTAGCGTGCGTATCTGGGAGACTGAAGATTCCTTCGCCGAAGCGAGTGTCGATTAGGTCAAGCATCTTTGTGAATTCGAAAGACTCGGAGTTTATCTCCTCGGAGCCTTTGTAGATAAAGCTGTGCCTCCGCCAACAATCAGTGGCATTCTTTTTCGCATGCAATCTATGGCTAAGCAGCTATTAGAAAGCTGAGTAACACAAGCTGCAGGGCGGCAACGACTACTGCGACGCTGCCAGCCAAGGTGGGCTTCCAACGTCCCAGAGCTTCGATAATGGCTAGCGAAAGAAAATTGCCAGCAAACTTGGCCGACACAAAGCAAGCGACTTGGTCCAAGCTGCAAGTCGGCCCGGCGTCCAGTTGCATTAGCCATCGGCCGATTGGATTCAGCTCCAATTCTGGGAGGTATTCGACGTATTTGATTGTTAGGAATATGTCGTAGGCTGACACAAGCCCAATTAAGAGTTGGCAGCCAAGTAAAAAGAAGGGGTGGCTCAGGGTGCTCGAGAGCATCCGAGAGATGGAAGCAGGACTCTTCCGATAATGAGCTTGGTATTGAATGTGAGTCAGCAATTTATCTCTCCAGCTCGAGGCCTTTGCGGGCACCTAAGAAATCAATTCCGAGCTGCGCGTAACGAAACTTCAGTTTGGCAGAATTGCATTTGCAAACTCCGTGCCGGCGCACCCGAGATTCTCCCGTTTCCAAAAAGTTCAGTTTCGTTAGAGGGCCTAAGTGCGAAGTATTGCCCCTAACGAAGGTGAGGTGGCAGCGATTTGCACGTGGCCCCGTTGGGGCAAATTCTTGGAATATCGGGGAAGGACTGGACGTCGCTAACGCAACAGGCAATGAGCAAGGAAAATGCCTACAAGCCTAGCAGTAGAATTCGGGGCGAGGCCTCCGAATGGGCGATTGTGGCGTTTTGTGCGGCCTCGCTGAGCAGTTCCGCGCAGGGGATATGAGGCTACTGTGGAGTGTGAGATTCCTCGCAGCTGAATCCTACGTTGGAAACGCCCCTATATTTTCTGAGGGTAGCCCTTGCTCAACGGGCTACTCATCGTCGAACTTGCAGTCAGCGACTTTTGCGGCCGGTACATTGTACTGCTCGACCAAAGTTTGCGCCTCGACTTGCGATTGAGGAAATGGATTTTGGTAGCCAGGTGAGTCTCCGAAGCTGACAGCCATTGCTCGGGCAGCTTCAACTGCCGCTCCAGTCGGGTTAACCGTGGAGAGGCGTTTCACGGCTTCGGCCATTGCGATGCTACCTATTTCGGGCGGATCATAGAGAACCATTTCACCAAACCGTTTCTCTTCGATCAATCGAATTGCGTGGGCGCCATACTGTGTAGACAGGCAACGGTCGAAATACGTTGGCTGACCACCACGCTGTAAGTGACCAAGAACGACACAACGTGTTTCGACAGCCAGGCGTTCCGCGATCTCCTCGGCAACAATTTGACCAATTCCGCCAAGGCGCGTTTGGCGATTCTCACTGCTTGCGTCTTGTGCGACTAATTTGCCGCTTGGTAGTTTTGCTCCCTCGGCCACGACAATCAAAGTGAATTCTTTGCCCATTCTTTTGCGCTGAAGGACTTTCGCGCAGACGTTTTCAAAATTCCAATCGATTTCGGGAATCAGGATGACATCGCCTCCTCCCGCAATTCCAGCATGCAGAGCGATCCAGCCTGCGTGTCGCCCCATGACTTCCAAGATCATGACGCGTTCATGACTGGCGGCAGTCGTGTGCAAGCGGTCGAGGGCATTTGCCGCACAAGCAACGGCACTATCGAACCCAAAAGTAAAGGCTGTGCAGTCCAGATCATTGTCGATCGTCTTCGGCACACCAACGCAAGGAACTCCGGCTTCGAATAACTGTTGGGCAATCGAGAGTGAGCCATCGCCTCCAATACAAATAATTCCATCTAACTGGAGCCTGTCAACATTTTGTTGTACTAATTCAATCAGTTTCGGGTCGATTTTTCGCGATTCATCATTGCCAACTTTTGCGGAGAAACGCCCCTTGTTGGTTGAGCCAAGTATGGTTCCGCCTCGATCCAAAATGTTGGCCGTGTTTTCAAGGTTCAGTGGCATTGTGTCACAATCTGCCAATCCTTCGTAGCCTTTCCTCATTCCCAGGACTTGATAGCCCAAGTAGATCGCCGACTTGGTTGCAGCCCGAATGACCGCATTGAGTCCAGGGCAGTCGCCGCCGCCAGTTAAGATGCCGATATTTCTACGTTGCGTGGCGGTCACTTTAGCTCCGATGCGAAAAGAAAAAATACGAGAAAACAAGGCCGGGAAATATCGTTCCAAGCCAAGAAATCAGAAAAGATATTTCGCGCGATGTCCAGGCCCCTTTACGCTCGATGTTGGCGGTGGTGGTAAATATGAAGGGTATCCAGAATTGCGGATATACCCAGTCTCGATTGTGCCATGTACCTTCTTGTTTGATTCTGTTTGATTCTGCCGGACGGAAGATATAAATCTGGAGCTTGCAGTACAATGCGTTTCAATTTACGCAAGCTTATGCATTTCGCATAAGACTCTATCTCTTTGGCTTGATTGGGGGCGAGTGGGTGGCCAGATGGACAGTAGCAAGACTTCTAATCATGCAAAACAATGCATGGAAAAACAG
>JBCCEO010000326.1:0-8186 GCA_039030255.1 Planctomycetota bacterium
CATCGTCGAATCGCCCAAAGACGATTTAGCAAATTCACAAAAAGTAATTCCCAAGTAACGCTACCCTAGCGACGTATTTCCTTGCGGCCTACTTTACATGGACTCCGCTACCTAGAACCAGGGCGGATTGATTTTTTGAGGGCTTTCCTCAAACTGATCAGGTCCGTTTACGAAACGTCGTTCTAGCAACTTGCTTTTCAGAGGTAGATATAGGGTTGTCCATTGGATCAGGAATAAATCGGAGTGCCAGCAAAAGTTTCTTAAGGCTCAAAGAGGCAGCCCAAGCCCTCAATGTCGAAGCATTTGAGCATGCAAGTGGTGCCCAAATCCTCGATTGTGGTGTTCACGCCGCTGGCGGGCTCGAAGCTGGACTACAGTTGGCCGAGGTTTGCCTCGCTGGCCGAGCCAAAGTACGCCTTGGAGGCGGTCCATCTGAAATTTGGCCTGGGCCTTGGGTTCAAGTCGAAACGGATAATCCAACCGAAGCCTGCTTGCTCGGGCAATACGCCGGATGGCCGGTTCAGCATGGAGAGTTTTTCGCGATGGGATCAGGGCCAATGCGAGTCAAACGTGGCAAAGAAGAACTGCTGAAATCTTTTTCAGCAAACGACCCAGACAAATTGGCTATTGGCACTCTTGAGTGTGACAAAATCCCTGAAGAAGATGTGATCCACTACATGGCGAAAGAGTGTGGAGTCGCGCCGCATGATCTCATGTTGGCAATTGCTCCTACCCGGAGCATTGCAGGATGTGTACAAGTTGTTGCTCGAAGCGTTGAAACATCGCTGCACAAACTGCACGAATTAGGATTCGATCTTGGCGCCGTGCGGGCCGGATTTGGAAATGCTCCCTTGTGCCCGCCCACGCCAGATTTTGCCAAAGGAATTGGGCGCACCAATGACGCAATCCTGTATGGAGCGTCTGTTTGCCTTTGGGTCGCAACCGAGGACGAAGAAATCACCAGAGTTGGAGCTCAAATCCCCAGCTGTAGTTCTCAAGATTTCGGTCGTCCTTTCTATGAAGTTTTTAAAGAGGCCAATTTTGACTTCTACAAGATCGACCCGGGTCTATTCAGCCCTGCCAAGGTCATCATGATGAACCTGAAAACAGGTCGAAACTTTCAATTTGGAGAGCCGCGTTCCGACCTAATTGCAGCTTCGTTCGCAACTGAATCTGGTGATAAGTAGCGGCCAAATGACCGGAGCTCAAAATGAATCAAGAAAACTGCAATCTGCGAAGGAACTCCAGCCTCAAGGAAAACTGCGTGTTGCAGTGTTAGGCTCTGAGTCCAATAGCTACGTCCGTTCATTTCGCGAATGCTGCCAGCAGCAAGTTGTACATTGTGACGTAATCTCGTGGACCAGCCTAAGTGCAGAGCTTTCGAATCAGGATTCATGCTCGCACTCACTACAAGAATACAGCTGCGTCCTTGTGAGATCCATGCCGCTTGGCTCGCTCGAACAAGTGATTTTTCGGATGGATTGCTTGCAGGTAGCTCAAGACACTGGAGTTCGAGTTCTGAACTCACCACGATGCTTGGAAGTCTCGATAGACAAATGGCTCACACTACATCGTCTCCAGCAAGCAGGCTTAGCTGTGCCTCCAACCTTGGCTTGCCAAACACGGGATCAGGCTTTCGAAGCTTGGGAAAAACTGGGACGCGACGTAGTCGTCAAGCCTTTGTTTGGCGGAGAAGGGCGGGGTATTGTCCGCGTTGAAAATACCGATATGGCATGGCGAGTTTTTAGCACTCTTCACCAGCTCGACTCGGTACTTTATCTACAAAAATATTTGCCGAATTTTGGTTACGACATTCGAGTCCTGATTCTGGGTGATAGGCTATTTGCTGTAAAACGTCACTCGCCCAAGGGGATTTGGAAAACGAATATTTCGCAAGGTGCGTGCCCTGAACCGCATGCGCTTTCACCAACTGAGCGCGAATTGGCTTTGAAAGCTGCCGAGGCCGTAGCGCAAGATGATTCTTCCTTCCGATTTCTTGGAGTGGATCTAATGCCAACGCAAGACAACCAGATCCAAGTACTTGAGGTCAACGCAGTCCCGGGATGGCACGGCCTTGCAGGCGCGTTAGGCGTCGATGTTGCGGGAGAATTGATGCGTTTTATGATCGAACACCACAATCACGAATAGGGAACGATAGACAAGAACATGGATTCGAATCCGGATGGCGTTACGGCCAACGTTGCTTCACGTCTGCACAAAATTGCCTGCGAGTATCCAACGCAGGTCGCTATGGCTTCCCCGCTAGGGAGCCATAGAGACGGAACCAATCGCAGTTACAACACGATGAGCTTCGCTGAACTCGAGCTACATACTTCCTCGATTGCTGCCGGCTTTCAGCAAATGGGGATTGGCCCGGGCAAACGTATTGTAATGCTCGTCCGTTTTGGAGCCGACTTTATCTCGCTGGTCTTCTCCTTGCTCAAGGCAGGGGCCGTCGTCGTATTGATCGATCCAGGAATGGGACGCAAAAACCTGATCCGCTGCCTTGAAGCCACGAACCCCGACGGATTTGTTGCAATTCCAGCTGCCCATGCGATTCGTATGGCGCTTTCGAGAAAATTCCCCAATGCGAAGCTCAATGTCACAGTTGGTCCCCGCTTTGGATTTTTGCCCAAGCCGACGCTAAGCCAACTTGCTGGGACGCCCTCCGCCCTTTATTCACCGCCAGATATCACTGAGGCTTCTGAGGCAGCAATCATCTTTACCACTGGGAGCACCGGTCCACCAAAAGGAGTCTTGTACACCCACCAGACCTTCAACACGCAAGTCGATCAACTGGTCGAACACTATGGTATCCGCCCAGGGGGTAAAGACCTTTCTGGTTTTCCCCTGTTTGGACTGTTCAACGCAGTGATGGGAACTTCAACCGTAATTCCCGACATGGATCCCACAAAGCCAGCAGATGTCTCTCCCCCGAAACTGCTAGATGCGATGGATCAATGGGGAATCAACCAGGCATTTGGATCGCCCGCCTTATGGACAACTGTTGGCCGCTACGCGACGGAAATAGGTCGCCGAGCAGAATCGCTTCGCTCCGTCTATTCGGCTGGTGCCCCGGTTGCACCTCATGTTCTGCAATGGATGCGCGAAACGATGCACGAAGAAGGGCAGATGTTTACGCCATACGGTGCCACCGAAGCTCTACCAGTGGCCTCCATCGAATCGCGTACTGTGCTTGAAGAAACAGCCGAACTGTGCCGGGCAGGAAAGGGAACTTGTGTCGGTGGTAGATTCTCAGGAATTGAGTGGAAAGTCATTGAGATCAACGACGGACCTCTAGGGGATATCGAGCAATGCAAACCGTTGCCCGCTGGAGCAATCGGTGAACTTATGGTCAAGGGCAGGGTGGTTACTCGGGAATACGTAACCCGCACGGATCAAAACGCACTGCACAAAGTTCGGGATGGAGAGAGTTTTTGGCATCGGATGGGAGACGTGGGATATCTCGACGAGAAAGACCGCTTTTGGTGCTGTGGTAGGAAATCGCATCGAGTCCAAACACGGAACAGAGTTCTTTACACGGAGCCATGCGAGGCCTTGTTCAACAACCATCCCAAGATCCATCGATCTGCGCTTGTTGGCTTGGGAGATCCTGGCAAGCAGACTCCTGTTCTAATAACCGAACCATGGCCAGAAGATCGCCCAAAAGACCGTGTAGAAAACGAGGCACTCCACCAGGAACTTATTGCCATCGCCAAAGAGAACGAACTAACTGAAGAAATAGGGAATATTTTCTTATATCCCAAGCGTCTCCCTACAGACATTCGGCACAACTCAAAGATTTTCCGAGAGCAATTGGTTCCATGGGCTGAAAAAGAAGTCCGCAGCTAGGGGCAATCCAAATAACAGCACAAAATCTACACACAGGTGCACCTATGACATTTGGTGCCTAGCCTTTCTAGTACGAGAATTCCATGGATCTGTTTACTCAACAAGTAGAAGATAACCTCTCGAACAATCTTCCACTTGCTGCTCGCATGCGACCACGCAGTCTCTCAGAGTTTTGCGGCCAGCGTCATTTTCTTGGCGAAGGCAAGCTATTGCGCAGAATGATAGACGCTCGCCGGATTAGCTCGGTCATTCTCTATGGTCCTCCTGGAACGGGCAAAACCACACTCGCCCATCTCCTTGCATCCGAGACAGGCGGCACGCTTCGCCAGCTTAGTGCCGTTACCAGTGGCGTCAAGGAATTGCGAGAAGTGCTTGCCTGGGCCAAGGATGAGGTCGCCACAGGCAATCCACGCCCGCTGCTGTTTGTGGATGAAATACACCGATTCAATAAATCGCAGCAAGATGCGCTTTTGCCAGACGTCGAAGCAGGTGTGGTCAGCTTGATCGGCGCAACGACCAGCAATCCATACTTTGCAGTCAACGGCGCACTACTGAGTCGGAGTCAAGTTTTCCAATTCGAGCCATTAGGCGAGGAAGATATCATTGCCTTGATTACTTCGGCACTCAACGACGAGGAGCGAGGGTTTGGCAAAAAGGACGTTAGGTTTTCCGAGTTGGCTTTGGAGTTTCTCGCTCGAGCATGTGAAGGAGACGCCCGCAAGGCTCTGGGAGTTCTTGAGATTGCAGTTCTTTCCTCAGGCGAAGGCTCAATTGAACTTACCAGAGAATTGCTTAGTGAATCGATGCAGCAAAAGACGATTCAGTACGATGGCACGGGCGATGAACATTACGATGTGTCGAGTGCGTTAATCAAGAGCATACGTGGTAGCGATCCAGACGCAGCTCTATACTGGCTGGCCCGAATGCTTGAAGCAGGCGAAGACATTCGCTTCATTTGCCGGCGGTTGGTGATCTTGGCAAGCGAGGATGTTGGGAATGCGGATCCCCAGGCGCTCGTGCTGGCGATGGCCGCGACCCAAGCCTGTGAATTTGTGGGCCTTCCAGAATGCCAACTTACTCTTTCACAGGCGGTGATCTATCTCTCCTGTGCCCCAAAGAGCAATTCCGCAACTGCCGCAATCTCCGCGGCCCGAACCGAAGTTCGGGATGGCAATCTGGTACCGGTTCCAATTCACCTTCGCGACAGCCACTACGCGGGTGCAAAACATCTGGATCATGGGAAAGGATATCTGTATTCTCATGATTTCGAGGACGGTATCGCCACACAAGATTACTTGGGCGTCGATCTTCAGTTTTACACCCCTAGTCCACGTGGCTGGGAAGGACAGATTAGCAAAGATATCGAGGCAAATAGGAAGAAATTCCAGTCCACTCGCTCGGAATAAAAAGGCCTGCGCTCTGACCGGCGATTTTTTCTTGAAAGCTGCGGTACTTTCATCAATGTGCTGGGTTGAAGAGAACGGACAAGGTAACACATCCGCTCTCTGGCAAAACTGACGCATGCTGCTCCAGAATTCCCCCAACATCTTGTTAGTTGAAGATGACATTCTGTTTGGTAAGACCATTCAAGATCATTTGGAGCGTATTGGCTATAGATGCGATCTGGTAGAGCAGGGTGCCAAGGCGGTGGAAAGCGCCCTAGCAGAGGACTACAAGCTAATTGTCTTGGATCTTTCGCTTAGCGATGGCTCCTCCCTAGGTGCATTACGGTGCATTCGAGAAGCAGATGAAAACGTGAATCTGCTGGTGATGACCCCGTTAGAATTCCGGCAGGAAAGAATGGCTGCCCTGGAAGCTGGCGCCGATGACTTCATCTTGAAGCCTTTCCAAATGGCGGAGTTGGAAGCCCGACTGGAAGCTGCATTGGTGCGTGCGCGTACCAAGCCAAAAACAAAACTCGAATTTGGCCCACTTCAAATGGATCTTACCAATCGCCGTGTAACGCGAGATGGCCGAGATAGTTCACTAACTCCCACCGAGTTCCGCATTCTTGAAATCCTTATGAGAAATCAAGGCCGTGTGGTGACACGTCGTATGCTGTGCGAATTCCTATGGAATCCAGAGTGGGAGGGGGTAACAAACGTCATCGAGGTGCACATCAATCGCTTGCGGTCCAAGATAAACCAAAAAGGTGATCCCCAACTTATCCATACCGTTCGTGGAAGTGGCTACATCCTGAAAGCCCAAGATTTGCCCGTTGCGGCGAATCAGGTTCCGATGCCCAAGTCAGCACTTGCTCGCTAGTTCCACGGTCAACAGACGCAACTGCACGTTTCAAATCCGCTCGCATGAGCGTTCAGCCTGATGCGTTCTCCCACATCACGACTCTGGTGATGATGCGTCGAAAGCCTCTTTTGCTTATTTGTTTGTGCCGATTCGGCACTTTTTCTGCAATCCATTCGGGCATTCGCAATCCGCCAATACTTCTTTCGGGGCGTAGTCTGGCGCGAGAGTAAAGGATAAATTATGAGAGGTCTTGAGAACGCCGGTCGCAAGCGTGATCGTCCATTCAAAAACGCAACTGAGCAACTCGGCCAATTCCTGAGACATCAACTAGCTTCCGCCAATTAAAAATCGCTTGATCATGCTCATCACCGAGAATCCAGTTCTTCAAAGAGAGCTTCTGACCAATTTGCGAGCCAACAGAGCATTTCTGCTGATGCTCGTTTACCAGCTTGCACTTGCATCAGTGCTTTTAGTTGCTTACCCATCAGGAAGGATTGACCTTTCGACGGATTCCGCTGCCGCACGGCAGTTGGTCGACTTCTTTTTCTTAGGACAATACATTCTAGCCTCGCTGATGGCGCCCACATTTGCTGCTGGTGCGATTAGCGGCGAGAAGGAACGCAAAACGTACGAAATGCTGCTTGCCAGCCCCTTGCGTCCGTGGGCCATTGTCATTGGAAAAATGGTCGCCTCTCTGACGCACCTTGTCGTTCTAATTTTCGCCAGCCTGCCGATCATCATGCTGGCACTGCCGCTTGGCGGTGTGAACGTATGGGAAGTGCTAGCAGCCTATTTGTGGCTGATGATCTCAATCATCCTTTTTGGTTCCATTGGACTAGCCTGCAGTTGCGGTTTTCGACGCACTGCATCGTCGCTGGTTGTTTCCTACCTCATTATTTTGCCCTTGGTAATTGTTGGAGCCATTTTTTGGCGCGGCTTAGAGACAAATGGGGAACTGCGTCTGCAATTCGCCACCATAATCTTACCGCCAATCTATTTGTCGGTGAGTGCGGCGCTATGTGGCTGGACAGCACGCAGGCTCTTGCATCCACCCGATGTAGGAAGTGAAGGGCAAGACGTAATCGACCTGGACGAAGAATCCAAAAACGCGATCGGCATGGTCATTCAGCGGGACCAGTTTCCTGACAAGCTGTTTGCCCCTCCCCGTCGAACTGCCTTGATGAAGGATGACGCCAATCCAGTCTATGACAAAGAGATTCACGCAGAACTCTTCAGTCAAGGCACTTTAATGCTGCGTTTAGTCATTCAGATTAGCATGCTCCTAGCAATTCCGCTGATGGCAGCGTTTCTGTTTATCTATCCGAAGTATTGTGCTTGGTACATTTCCTACGTTTTGGTTTTCAATATCTTGGTCGCCCCCGTCTTTTCGGCGGGAGCGCTGACCAGTGAACGCGAGCGCCAAACACTAGAATTGCTATTAACAACGACGCTTCAACCCTGGCAGATTCTCTGGGGCAAGATGGTAGCTGGCTTCCGAGTCTCCTACGTATTGACGATGTTTTTGATGTGGCCGATGGTCTTAGCATTCCTATTGGGAATTACGATCTATGGCAGTAATTGGCTCGCAGTCGTCACCTTCTTCGTCATAGTTTTCGTGGCTGCCGTTTTCAACTCGGTCAGCGCATTACTTTGCTCGGCTGTTTGCAAGAAGACCTCGGTTGCCATGTTGATGAGCTACGCCATCATCATCGTTCTCTATTTTCTTCCTGTCGCTGCATACTATATTGCGACCAATGTGGCTTACTCCAACGACATCGTTTCCTCGTTGAATCAAATCGGAATTGCCAGTCCTCTGATGACCAGCTTCCAAGTTCCGTTGGACGCCAACATTTTGCAGAGCACAGACGGTCCGCAGCAATCGGGCGACTGGGGGCTAGTCCTCGCCTACTTTGGCTTTACGCTTGCCGCGGTTGGCGTCATGTTCGCCGTCGTTTCAGCTTTCCTTAGAAATCGCTGGGGAATGACGGGACGCTAAGCAAACTGGCTCTAGCGATTCAGTGAAACGCTAGCAACTGGAGCTCTGGATAAAACACAGAAAGTTTTCTGATTAGGGCTAATATACGAGC
>JBCCEO010000327.1:0-8179 GCA_039030255.1 Planctomycetota bacterium
CCGAAAACAACCACCGTGTATTTGCCTTCTGCCGAAGAAAGATCAAAGGGCTGTCCTCCAGAATCGAACAAAGTTGCTTCTGGCTTGGTGCCAATCAGCGGACTTCGTTGCAGAAAGTTCTCATTGTAGCTCGTCTCAAATTCAGGTCGCTGCGCTCTTAACGCTGGTGTAAAACTCAAGCTGAAAATCAGCCCTGTGAAATAAATCGAAGCACGTAAATCAGTTGTTTGCATCGGGAAATCCTGCAAAATATGTCGTCTATTCGCGTTAGATGCTAATACAACGCGTCGACGTCAACAACTTCTAATCCATTTGGGTGAGCTGGAATACAGACTAGCTCTCGTATCGAACTATGTGGCGGCGCAGCAGACCAGGCAAATCTCATAGAGTTGCTACCGCGCTAGGGACGCGAGGGTCCGAGGCAGCTGTGATTTCACTATCGTTGATTTGAAGGCCTTGGGCAACTGCGGCCGATCGAATTCGCAAAGTCTTATGACCTAATTCCGCAAGCTGTTCAACGATCGTATCATCCATTCCGCTTTCGCAAACAGCCGTATCCGGGGACCATTGATGGTGCGAGCGCGGAGCAGCAATGGCTTGGTCTATCGATTGATTCAGATCCAGAACCCGCGTCAGAACTTGAAGGACACTTGTTATGATTTTCGGTCCGCCAGCGGCGCCACAGGAAAGAATAGGAGCACCTTTTTCGCTGAGAACAATCGTGGGGCTCATGCTCGATAACGGACGTTTTCCAGGGGCGACTAAATTGGCTTCTGACCCAAGCAGCCCGAATGCGTTGCGCACGCCAGGAGCAATGCTGAAGTCGTCAAGTTCATTGTTGAGAACGACGCCCGTGCCAGGCACAATCATCTTGTTGCCAAAGGTTGTATTCACAGTTTGCGTGATTGCAATTACGTTGCCGTCAGCGTCAGCCGTGGTTAGGTGAGTGGTGTGACCGCCCTTGCCGAACAAATCGATATCAGCTCTCGGCGGTTGACCATGACTTTTGACAGCCGTAACCTTGTCCAGGTCGATACTGGCAGCTCGGTCTTTCAAATAGGTTTCGTCCAGCAAGCCTTTGGGAACTTTGGCAAAGTCTGAATCGCCCAGCCAATAGGCTCGATCCGCCATCGCGCGCTTCATGACTTCGAGCAACAAGTGTCGCCACTTGGTCTCCGATTGTTTGTGAATTTCAGCCACATCGAATTGCGACAGCATGCCCAGCATCTGCGACACATGGATGCCACCTGAGCTCGGGGGTGGAAATCCAAAAACGCGGTGATTGCGATAATTGGACTCGATGGCCGAGCGAGCCACCGTGTTGTATGCAGCAAAGTCCGATGCTCGCAGCAAACCGCCCTGGTCTTTAAGGTGCTCCTCAGTTCGTCGAGCAAACTCGTCCTGGTAGAACCAGTCCACGCCATCTTCTTCCAGTTTTCGAAATGTTCGTGCGAGATCGGGTTGCTGCAGGCGATGCCCAACCGGGAGTGGTTTTCCTTGAGAATCCAATAAAACCTTTGCCGAAGAAGGAAACTGGCGCAGGCGACTCGCTGCGCTGCTCAGACGCCGGAAGTAGTTTTCATCGATCGCAAATCCTTCGCGCGCAACGGCTGAAGCTGCAGCAAAGGATTCTTTCATCGCCAGCTTCCCATGCGCGGAAGTGATGCGATCCAAGGCAGACAGAAGACCTGGAACGCCCGCAGCCAACGGGCCAGTTTGGCTAAGACTCGGATCGGGCTTGCCGGCACGATAAAACATTTCAGGCTTGGCCAGGGCAGGGGCTTTCTCGCGCCCGTCGATGGCATGCACCTGCCCCTCAGGTGTGCGGATCAGGATCAAACAACCTCCGCCAATTCCAGAATTGAATCCATCCACGACCGAGAGCATTAAGGAAGCCGCCGCTGCTGCATCGATGGCATTGCCTCCGCGATAGAAAGCGTCCATCGCAGCCTTGCTAGCAATTGGATGAACCGTTGCCACCACCCCCTTCTTGCTCGAGCCTACAATCGTACGATCATCGGCAGTCTTGACAGCATCTTGGGCCAGCAAGGCTGGACCGGCAGCGCTCAAAAAACCTGAACTTAGGCAGGATGCAACAAACTCTCTTCTTCTCGTCATACTTCAATTCAACAGTGAAAAGTGCTCTTGATTTACGTACAAACGTACGCTTTAATTGGTCTTACACTTACAAGTGTACGTATATCGCGTCCGGTTCATAATTCGGTACAAGCCAAGCAAAGGATGGCCTGCGCATGAGTGGCGATACGATATTGCAAACGTCGATCTCGCAAATGTTGATCTTGCAAACGGTGCAGTTAACGATTGTAGCTGTTTGTGTTTTCGCTTTGGCCCGAGTCTTTGCCAAGAATTCACCACATCTTTCTCACGCACTTTGGGCACTCGTGCTTCTCAAGTGTATCACGCCGCCGATCATCCCGAGTCCGACTAGTCCCTTTAGTTGGTTTGCGGCTGCGGACGTGGCGAACACGCAGCCTGCCTCGGGCGAGCTTGTCGTTCAAAAGCCAAGCGAGGTAAATCGAGCTTCAAAGTCTCCAAATATTGCCGTGGGCGACTTCCAGCTACTTGCTTCCGATCCAAGTGTGACCGGTCACTCTGAATCCAGTAGTGCAAGGGGATCGGCTCCGGCCAAATCGAATCTAATCGAAGCAAATTCATCCCGACGTTCGAATTCTCAACTACTCGGTATGCAGCCAAATACTAGCGCGGATTCGATTGTCAATGCACAGGCTGGCAGGAGTTTCCTTGCGCCTTTCTACGCTCTAACGATTCGCCTTTGGATCTTCGGAGCCGCCATTGCACTGCTGTTGCTCCCTATTCGTCTCGTATTGTTCTTTCGCAAAATTAGAAAGCACACGGTGCCAACACCAGAATGGGTCGCAGATCTATCGTTCCAGCTTGTGCAGCGACTGAAAATCAAGCGACAAGTGCAAATTCGAGTGTTGGATTGTTCCATTGGGCCAGCCGTGATGGGTGTCTTTCGCCCAGTTGTCTTGATTCCGAAATCTATCGTGGATTCACAACAGCCTGAAAGCATAAAACTGATACTTGCACATGAGCTCGTTCACGTTCGCCGTGGTGATCTGTTCTGGTCTGCATTGCAATCGTTCTGCATGTGCCTTTGGTGGTTTCATCCTTTGGTAAGAATTGCCGGAAAGAGGTTGAATCGAGAAACAGAACGTTGTTGCGACGAAGAAACGATTGCCAGCCTTGGTTGCAGTGCGGCCACTTATGCTCGCAGTCTACTGCAAGTTCTCGAACTACGTGAAACACTTCAGGCTCCGCCAGCGATGCCTGGAATTCGTCCGGTTGAAATTACTGCAAGAAGAATGGAGAGGATCATGTCGATTGGAAATGGAGTTCATTCGCGGCGGCCATGGTGGGCACTCGTTGTCCTAATGCTTGGAGCTCTTATCGTTTTGCCGGGTGCGGCGATGGTGAGTGGACAAGAATCAAGAAAATCTCGAAGAGCCGAAACTGACCTGAACAAAGACGTTCAGCATACATCCAAGATAGTTGTAGAACGGCTTAAATTTGAATACGAGCCGCAATCAGTGCTAGGTCCGATTCGTGAAACCAAGGAGCAATTGGATGGACCTGATGATGCAGAGCTTGCAGCAGCCTGGATCGCCCATTTAGACAATCAGAAAACGAAGAAAAATTGGAAGGATGGCGGCGAGCCAGAATTCTTGGCGCAGAAAATTGCCAGCTACGATGATCCGGCACGTGATGTTCCGCTCATTGGACGAGTGCAACAACATCACTCGCACTACAAAGTTAAGGTGCACCGGAAGGGCAATCCTAAGGAAGTTTATGATGTGTTCTACATCGATCAAAACTACTTTTTCCGCGTTCAATCCGGAAAACTTCCTGCAGGATTGTCGAGCACTCACGGAGCGGCAACAGAAGCCAACTCGGAGACTAGGAATGAATCTCCTCGCGTTCTTCCCCGTAAAGAGCCTACCGAATTCTTAAACCTTACCTTAGACGACTGTATTCGCTTGGCGCTGCAGAACTCGCCAATGATTCGCGTGGAAAATGTTGGAAAGGCGCCGCATACCAGTGTCAAGATTTCTCCGCAGGACCAAAGGCTGGGGCTGCTCGAATTCGAAACCCAGGTCGCCGATCTTATCCGCGATGTGGAGTCGAGCTACTGGGATTTGGTCTTCGGCTACCGTGCTTTCGAGGCGGCCAAATCAAATCAGCAAGCTGCACTGGAAGTATGGCGCACAGTGCAGACCAGCGCAGGAGCAAAAGCGGAAGCTGTTGAAGCAGAAGCACAAGCTCGAGCGCTTTACCATCAATTTCGAGCACTTGTGCATACGACTCTGATCGGAAACCGGATGCCTGGAACTGAAATTGGGCTTTTTGTTCGGGAAGCAAAATTGCGTCAACAAATCGGACTTTCGCCAGCCGACGGTCGCACAATACGGCCTACGATCGAACCTGACAAATCACAGAAGCCGTACGATTGGCAATCGCTCCTAAGTAATACTTTGAAAAACAATATTTCACTTCGCAAGGGACGCGAATCCGTAAAGCTTTATGAACTAGAACTCAAGCAGAGTGAAGAAGCCGTTGTAGCTGCAAATCAAACTACCAACGCCGGCACCTCGGGTCCAAGGGCGTTCGGCAAGCGGCGATTGCATGCTACGCTACAACATAGTCGAATACGACTGTCTAAAGAGAAAGCTCTACTGGAGGAGAAAGAGAGAGCGCTTCAGTATCAATTGAGTGAGGGCGTCAAAAACTGCGTCGTCAATGCGGATGCCGTGGAACGATGCAATCAGAATAGGGTCACGCTTGAGACAGAGCTTGAAACTTGTCGCCAATCGAATGCGTCCTCAGATGTGCCCTCGATTCCCGTCATCAACTCCTGGCTGATTGCTTTAGAAAAATATCATCGAGCGGAATGCAGTTACCATCAGGCGCTTTGCGAATACAACAAATCGCTTTCCGATACGCGATACCTAAGCGGTAGCTTGCTTGAAGACCGGGAAGTTTTCTTAGACTCCGATTGAGTTTGTTGTATTGGTCTCATCTGACAGTTACATCCTATCTTTACACAGCTGTAAGCTGAGTCTGGTTGAGGTGGTCCAGGTATCACGGACTCGGTGTCCTCTTATTTTGCGAGGGCTAATTCGAAGTTATTTGGTGATCGGTAGTCCAGTAATGAATGTCGGCGAATTACGTTGTAGTAGTTGATGTATTCCTCGATTTCTCGACGTGCATGTTCGAGGGTTTCGTAGGTCTCCATTTCCATTTCAGTCTTCATCGTTCCGAAGCAGGATTCCATGAAGGCATTGTCGTAACAGTCGCCGGCGCGGCTCATGCTCTGACACATCTGTGCACCAGCCAGTATCTGGCGGTATTTGTTCGACGCATACTGCCCGCCGCGATCCGTATGGTGAATCGCTCCATGTGGAGGCCGCCTGGCAGCAATAGCAAGTTCTAAAGCTTGAATCGTCAGCTGCTCAGACATATTGTCCCCCAACGCCCAACCAATGATTCTCCTGGAATATAGGTCCATCAGCACGGCTAAGTATACGAACTGCCGTTGCAAGCTGATGTAAGTGATATCTCCTACCCAAACTTGGTTCGCGGATCGCAATTCAATTCCTTCTGCGAGCAGGTTAGGGCTGAAGCCTAGTCGATGTGAGCTGTTGGTAGTACGCGGCTTAAACGAACGCGGCTGAATGGCGGTTAGGTTCATTTGACCCATGATTTTCCTTGCTCTTACTGCGACTACAGGTGTATCCCATGCTTTGTAGCTCAAGTGCTATTCGTCGCGAACCATAACGTCGACGGTGCTGAAGAAACACGCTTCGAATTATGGGTCGCAACTCTTCATCCTCAAGCTGCGAACGCTTAGCAAGTTAGGCCTCTGGTAGAACGCACTACGGCTGACCCCCAGTAATTCGCACAGCTCCTTCACCTCAAATCCGTCCTCTCGAAGCCTATCAACTATGGCGTAATTTTCGGCTACTCCTGCTGACTGAAAATGGCCAATGCTTTTTTTAGGATGTCCCGCTCACGCCGAGTTCGCTGCAACTCTGCTCGAAGTTCGCGCACTTGGTGATCGAGCGTCTCCGCTTCAGGCCCACTCTCTGCCAGGATCTCGGCTTTCCAGCGATAGAGCAGATTCGTATTATCGACGTCCAAGTTCCTAGCCACCGAGCTGGCCGAATGCCCATCGAGCATCATCTGAACCGCTTCCCGTTTGAATTCTTTGGGAAACGTTCGGCGGGTTCTGTTTTTCTGCGGCTTGCCGTTCCTCTTAGCCATCTTGGCCTCTCCTTTTGAAACGATTTCAAGCCCTCTATTTTAGGTATTACCGCGTCCGTGAAACCTGGACCACCTCAGGTTGTACAATCCGTTGAGCAATTTCTCTTTGATCATTGGCAACGAGTCGTCGAAAGTCTCCATTATCGTTTTGCCGTAGCAGTAGCAGTAGCAGTAGCAGTAGCGACCGCTGTGTCGTCATTGGTTGTTATATTTGTTCAGCCGGTCATCTAGGTTAGCTTGAAAGTCTTCGGGAGTTTTTGTAGATCCTCTTTCGAAAGCAATTTGGTAAAACTCTTCGAGGATGGTCTTGTGAAAACGTTCGCATATGCCGTTTGTTTGCGGACTCTTTGCTGGGACGTCCCATTAATTGTTAGTGGGAATTAAACAACTGCTTAAGCGGTAAGAGGCACGGAGCGATTTGGCAACGGTTTATGGCCTACGGCCTTTGCCGTCTCCGGAGCCGCAGGCCATCGAGAATGACGAACAAACGATGCTCGCACGAAAAGCCTCGCTACGTGATTCGAGCAAGCAATTCCTTGGCCGTTTCGAGATTTTCGCTACAGCCAAAAACTAAATCCAGGATATCCCCCTGATTGTGCCCACATAGAAAGTACCTTGCGAGCGGAGATAGCCAGGGTGTTCGGTTTCAATCTGTTCTTGATCTTCCTTCTCCTGTTTCGATGCTTCCAGTGCTGCAACTTGAGCTTCGGTGAGTACAATTCCATCCTGTGCAACTTTGGCTTCGAGAGCCTTCAGGCGTTTCTTCTAGGTCTCCAAGTCATTACGCAACCAGATGCTTTTAAAATCTGAAACCTGAACCTTATTCTCAATTCGCAGCACTAGGCTCTGTTGAATAAAGCTACTCTTGAGTTGAGAAATTGGCTATCTCCCCGGTGAGTTGTTCACCAAAACAGTCACCAAAAGGAGATCGGCATGATCTCACGGATGAGGAATGGAATGCAATACGAAAGTACTTGCCCGCGGATTGTCCTCGTAAACCAGGCAGGCACTGGTGCAGTCATCGAATCGTTATAAGTGGCATCCTTTGGATACTTGCATCGGGTGCTCCTTGGAGAGACTTACCGGAACGATACGGGAATTGGTCCACTGTCTACAAACGATTTGTTCGTTGGCGAAAAGCAGGCTTGTGGGATCGAATTTACACGAATCTGTTGCGCAAGATGGATCGCGAATTTGCAATTGATAACTCACTGTGGTGCGTGGATGGAACTATCTTGCGAGCTCATCGTTGCGCTGCAGGTTCGCGTTCAGATGAGGCCTCGGAGCCACGCACTCGGAAGGTCCCAAGGAGGCTTCACAACGAAGGTTCATATGCTAACTAGCGGCCACGGAATACCACTCGCATTTGTACTTACTGCAGGACAATCGCACGAGTCTCAGTCGTCTCAGTCGCTCGAAAACCTGCTTGGGGAGCAACATTACCCAAACGCAGGAAACCCGAAGCACCTTCTGGCGACAAAGCGTGCAGTTCAAATGCAATTCGTGACAACCTACATGCTCAGGGCATCAAGGATGTTATCCTGACAAGGAGCAGCGAAAAACGGCGTCCCCACTTCGGTAAAGCCAAGTACCGTCGCAGTAACATCGTTGAACGAGTGTTCGGGTGGCTCAGGAAAATCGACGAATCGCTACCCGCTACGAAAAACAAGCCAACAACAACTACCTCGCCTTCCTGAAGAGTTGGCACTATCATTGGTCATCTCATCACTTTTAACAATTGTTGATGGTGACGTTACATCCTTCTCATCGTCTCCTTCGCGTGGAGTAGGTTGCTTAAATCCATTAGTACTATATTCTTTGTTTACACAAGAAGGTGGTCTTTCCACTTGATTGTTGTCGTTGGTATTGTTTCGTA
>JBCCEO010000328.1:0-8167 GCA_039030255.1 Planctomycetota bacterium
ACGCAAGGTTAAGCTTGCCGAGCAAAGGCGTTGGTCGACCGATTGTCGATTGCCGATTGTGTAATCGGCGGGCCTTTCGACTTAAGCTTTGAATATTGATTGCGCGGGGCAGGGACGGCCTGTCCCGAACAGGAGTTTCATCAGACACAGGGCCGACACCCTTTTCCAGTAGCCAGAGGCAAGCCGCGGATTCTCGAGTCGACTTGGGGAGTTCACTGTCTCTGAGTCGGAGATGCTGGAAGGACCAATCCCTTGATGCCAGGATGATCTCCACTTATTCGATTTCCTGTGCCCAAAAGAATTCTCGGGATGTACAACCGAATCCTCATTGCGAACCGTGGAGAGATTGCTCTTCGTGTCATCCGTGCCTGCAAGGAAATGGGGATCGAGTCGGTGGCTGTTTACAGTCAAGCTGACAAAGACTCGGCCCACGTACGTTATGCAGACCATGCCTTCTGTATTGGTCCTCCAAAATCAGCAGATAGCTATTTGCTGACCGAGCGGATCATCAGCGTTGCCGAAGTTGCAGGCGCTGAAGCGATTCACCCAGGTTATGGATTCCTGTCTGAGAATGCACGTTTCAACGAGATCTGCCGCGAGAACAACTTCGACTTTATCGGTCCAACCCCAAGTGCCATGGAGCAACTTGGCGATAAGAACACGGCTCGAGCCGTGGCGATCAAGGCGGAAGTCCCTGTCGTGCCGGGCAGCGACGGTCTTCTAACGGACGAAGAACACGCCGTCGCCACTGCCAAGGAAATTGGCTTTCCCGTTTTGATTAAGGCGACAGCAGGCGGTGGTGGTAAAGGAATGCGTGTAGCCGAAAGCGAAGAAACACTTCGCACCGCGCTGCAACAAGCTCAGGCCGAAGCTCAAGCCGCGTTCGGGAACTCGGGGGTCTACCTCGAAAAGTTCATTGAATGCCCAAGGCATGTGGAAGTGCAAGTCATTGCAGACAACCACGGCAACGTCTGCCACTTGTACGAACGAGATTGCTCCGTGCAGAGGCGTCACCAAAAGTTGATTGAGGAAAGTCCTTCTCCATTGCTTTCGGATCAAACGCGTAAGGCAATCTGCGATGCTGCGGCTCGTATGGTGCGTCATGCCGACTACCAAAACGCTGGCACGGTCGAATTCATTGTCGACAAGAACGACAACTTCTACTTCATCGAAGTAAACGCACGGATTCAGGTGGAACATCCAGTTTCGGAAATGGTGACTGGCATCGATTTGATCCGGGCTCAAATCCGCGTTGCCTCCGGTGAAGAGCTACCATTCAAGCAAGAAGATATCAAGCTGAATGGGGCCGCGATGGAATGCCGTATCAATGCGGAGAACCCGAATCGCAACTTCCAGCCCTGCCCAGGACCGATTCACGAATTGTTCGTTCCAGGCGGATTGGGTGTTCGTTGGGATTCGCACATTCAAGCTGGATACACGATTCCGCCTTACTACGATTCGATGATTGGCAAGTTGATTGTCCACAAGCCGACCCGTGAGGAGGCAATCGATTGCATGATTCGCGGGCTGGAGGAATTGGATGTGAAGGGTATTGAGACCACGGCTTCATTCCAAATCCGCGTGCTGAAAGAACAGAAGTTCATCGACGGAACCGTTGACACCAAGTGGGTCGAGCGCGAACTGCTCGCTTAGTCACCAAGCCGAAGCCTGTGCGAGGCAAGCTATAGCTGACCAACAAACCCGAAGCTTTGTCGGATTTGGCGCTTGAAAGTTAGGCTCTCGCTCTCGCTTGCGGGAGGGGCAGACGTAACACGACTGGGGAGGGCAGAGCCCGCCACTTTGGGCTCGCCGAACCACTGCACACGCGCTCGCTTGCAACCAACCGACGCGTAAGCCACGACCCGAGCTTTGGTTACCTTCCCATTGCGGGAATGACACTAAATTTAAACAACCGTAAATTCATCGCAATCAACACGAAAATGAAGAGCCATGACTGAAATCAAAAAAGTTGCCATGTTGTTCGCTGGTGGACCAGCACCAGGAGCAAACTCTGTTATCGGTACCGCCGCTTATTCCTTTTTGAATGCGGGCGTCGAGGTCGTAGGGGTTAAGCACGGTTACTCGAACCTGATCGACTATGACGGATCCGCGGAGCTAGTTGAAGGCAAAGACTACATCAACATCAAGCAAGAAGACCTCTCCCACGTTCGGACTTCGCCAGGAATCATCATTGGCACTGCGCGGGCGAACCCTGGGAAAATGGTTGCCTCCCCTGAACATTTGAGTGATCCAGAAAGGATTGCTCCCTTGCAGCGTGTCTACAACGCTCTGCAATCGCTAGGCGTCGATGCACTCATTTCGATCGGAGGCGACGACACGCTTAAGACCGCAAACAAGATGAAGATGTATCAGGACACGTTGCCCGCCGATGCCAAGCGCATGCCTGTCGTGCATTTGCCCAAGACGATTGACAACGACTACATGGGCATCGACTTCACTTTCGGCTACTTCACCGCCGCGGAGTTCCTTGCCAGCGAAATGCGGAATTTAAATTATGATGCGGCGGCTGGACAAGCATACTTTGTGTGTGAAGCCATGGGGCGTAGTGCTGGCTGGCTGGCCTATGGGGCTGCTATCGCGGGTGAAGCTTGCATGGTGATGAGTGTCGAAGACGTGATTGGCGATCTTCGTGGCGAAGAAGAAATCACCGACGAAGACGGCAACAAAACCATAAAGCCGATCATGCTCGTCGATAAGATTGTCGATCGCATCGTCAAGATGATGCTCAAACGAGAACAGCAAGGGCGTTCTTATGCTGTCATTGTGGTCGCGGAAGGTATGGCTGAGTACCTACCGCAAAAGTACCTAGCAGGAATCGAACGCGATGATCATGGCCACATTGCAATTGCTGATATCAACCTCGGCAAAATGCTGGCTGGGCTAATTGCCGAAGCTTATACGGCCAAAACGGGCGGAAAACGAAAGATCAATGGATTGCAACTGGGGTACGAGAGTCGCTGTGCAGCTCCACATGCCTTCGACGTCATGCTCGGCTCACAGATCGGAGTCGGCGCTTATCGTGCTTTGGTTGAAAAGGGTATGAACGGAGTCATGATTTCCGTCGGCGGACAATTGGACTTGAATTTCGTTCCCTTCGAAACACTGGTTGACCCCGCCACGCTCGTCACCAAAGTGCGTTACATTGAGCAAGGCAGCGACTTCCATCGACTCGCCCGCTTCGTTGAGTCCGTGGCCGAAGACTAATACCCATTCAATACCGGCACGATGCGCAAGCGGGTGGATCCCAAATGCGAGCATTCGGCGCAAGATTCCCTAACACTTGCACGAAGCACAAGCGTATGAACCGCTGCGATCAAAGATGACTGGCTAAGTTTCCTCATCAAAACGAGCGATTACCAATGCAGACGACGCCCTTTTTCGTTCGCGCTTCGTGCTATGTTTCGCGCGAGCGAAACTCTGCTTAGCCCTGTACTCCTTTGCATCGCGCGTTTTCAGATTCAGTTCTGAAAACGGATACCCACGGCTTATCGCGCGTTTAAGAACAGCCGCGCGTTGTCTCGATTCTCTTGGCCGAAGACGAGCAGACCAAGCTCGCTGGCGATTTGATTGCGATCTAAAAGCACAATGGAGTCACCTTTGCCAGCCCGAGCAATGAGCCGAAAAGGTTCCAGCTTCCTTGTCTGCCCACAAGTAATCGTGCTGAGTCGTCCTTTGTGTTCTCGCGCAAACTCTCTGGCTAAGTTGCAACAAACCGGCATGTTGTGGGGTGATGCATCGCCAAACAATAGGATGACTTTGTGAGTCTTTGGGCGAAAGTAGGATGAACGTACTGCGTCGCGAAGACCGATTTGAATATCTTCAGCAATATCCCTTCCACCCCCAACAGCTTCCACCGACTCAACAAATCGTGCCAGCTGCTGAAAGTTACTCGTCAATCGAACAGATTTGCTTGGAATCGGATCCGCTAGGTCTCTATAAGTGACCATCCCAATTCTGGTCTTCGGGAGTTTGTCGAGCAGTAGCTTGGCGATGGCAAGCATATGCGTTTTCAGCGAGTGGATCTCCCTATCCATGCTGCTGGTGCTGTCGAACACGATGATCAAGTCCAAGCCATCTTCGCGAAATCCTTGCACCATCTTTGCAAAGTTATGATCCAGCTCTGAGATTCCATCCCCATCGCTCGTTCCGAGTCCATTCCCGTTTAGGGTTCCTTGACGTAGCTCCCCAAGACCGATTGGGCTGGATAGTTCAATGGCGCGCAGCACACCCTTTGATGATGATGCACTAACATGCTCTTCAGGAATTGGGATATCGCTGGGTTCGACCGCAGGCTGCAGAGCAAAAACATTCGTCGGCTCCTCCGCCTCGCCGCAATAAAGTGACACGGGCGGCTCTGGATCGGGGTAGGCCAACCGGCACAGCACCAGGATCACTATCAGAATCAGGTGTAGCACAAGGCTGCTCAATGCACTCCGGATTGATTTCTGGTGCATGAATTCGGTCTATTAGAAGAGTTGATTAGATCTGATTCGGCAGAGCACCTCTTTGTTTTAGCGAAGCAGCAGCCCCTCTGCAAACAGGTTGTGTGAAACACGCGGGCTGGCAGATCAAATGGGCAAACTAGAAGCAGCTCCTAAACGCCCAGGCTTGCGACGGCTGCGGGGCCGAAAATACTGGGGGCAAGACGCGCGGAACGATTGGTTCTCGAGAGGGCTTGCTTAAGCTCGATAGTGATTTGGACTCGGAATTGGCAGGCGGCTTGATTTCAACGCATACCGGCTGTCTCTGGAGCCGCCGTCCCAGGCAAACAACGGCTCATCCTTGTTTACGGATGGGCGGTGAAATGTCTAAGTTCACGCTCTACTAGCCCGGTTTCACTTGATTTGGCCCCCTGCCGCATGCTATTTGTCGATCGATGCTGGTTCGGTCGCGACAACTGTCAAATTCGGTAGCCAAATCAGCGAAAATAGGCGGAATAGACAGCTTGTAATTACAATCGACCTTTGCAACTTGGAAAGAGCTTGGGACAATTCAAACGAAATTGCAGGCCAAATGCGTACCTAGCTAGCCGAACCTTTCTAAGGCTAGCCGTCGAGAATGAGAAGTTGAAGCCACTCGCAGGAGAGCTTCTGGCAACGAAAGTGGTTGCCGCCAGGAAATCGCAATGAGTAATCCCCTTCCAGAAGCCGTTCAGCCCCTGAAGTTGAATTGGACTTATGCGATCACGATCGTCTCAGTCCATATTCTGGGATTTCTGGCTGTCATTCCATACCTTTGGAGTTGGACGGCTTTCATCGTCTTTGTGCTTGGCATTCATGTTTTTGGCCAAGGAATCACGATCGGTTACCATCGCCTGCTCACCCACCGTAGTTTCAAAACGCCGAAATGGGTCGAACATTGCTTTGCGATTTTGGGAATTTGCTCGATGCAAGACACTCCAGCTCGCTGGGTTTCCGTGCATCGCATGCACCATATGGATTCTGATGACGTTCCCGACCCCCACAGTCCACGTGTCAATTTCCTGTGGTCGCATTTGGGTTGGTTAATGTACATCAATCGCAAGACCTACAGTGTTGCCAGTTTGCAACGCTATGCAAAAGATCTGCTTAAAGATCCATTTTATATGCGTCTGGAAACGAATCCGTTCTACCAGTTTTATTTCGTACTTGGTCAATTCGCCGTGTTCTTCTTGCTCGGCTTTGGCTTGAGTTTTTGTTTCAGCTTTGCGATAGCCGACGCAGTCCAGCTTGGTTCAAGCATGGTTATGTGGGGCGTCATCATGCGTGTCATTGCTGTCTGGCATATCACATTTTCCGTCAATTCACTTAGCCACATGTTCGGCTATACGAATTACGAAACGGGTGAAGACAGTCGCAACAATTGGTTTGTAGCACTTATGTCTGTCGGTGAAGGATGGCACAACAATCATCACCAGGATCCCTCGGCTTGCACTGTGCAGCATCGTTGGTGGGAAATCGATATCAGCTACTACGAAGTCCGATTCCTGCAACTCATTGGGCTGGCCTCGAACATAACGCCAGTTCGTCACACGAAGCAAAGGAAGAAACGTCCGAAGAATCGAGATGAAGCGACCGCCGATGCAGCTTAAGGAGTCAGTACGGAAATGAAACTTGCAAAACTCCTAAATGCCGCAGGCCAAACTTGCGTTGGACGAGTTAATGACGATTCCATCGACATTCTCGATCTTTCCGCAGCAGGATTTGACAGCCTATCGAGCCTGCTTTTCGATCCTAATGTGGAAAGTGCGGCAGTGAGTCTAGAGACCACGGGCGAATCCATCGCGATTGGTGATGCGAAGTTGCTAGCGCCGCTGGACGCACAAGAAGTCTGGGCGGCAGGTGTAACGTACAAGCGATCGCAGACGGCACGCATGGAAGAATCGGAGGCGGCCGCGTCTTGCTATGATCGTGTCTACCAGTCGGAACGTCCTGAAATCTTCTTCAAAGCAACGCCGCATCGAGTTCGTGGCAGCAATCAACCTTTGCGAATTCGGGCAGACGCAACTTGGAACGTTCCTGAACCCGAGCTAGCGCTAGTGCTTACACCGAAGCTCGAGATCATCGGCTTTACCGTTGGCAATGACATGAGTTCACGCGATATCGAGGGTGATAATCCTTTGTATTTGCCTCAAGCCAAAATGTACAACGAGTGCTGTGGGCTCGGTCCATGGATCACGTTGGCTTCCGCCATGCCGCCCCCAGAAGAAATTGGCATTGATCTCAAGATCTTTCGTGCTGGTGATATTGTTTTTGATCAGTCGACGAGTGTTTCTGAAATGGCTCGCAGCTTTGACGATTTGGTCAGCTGGCTTGGCCGCGACAACTCGTTTCCAACCGGAGCTTTCTTGCTGACCGGCACTGGTATTGTGCCCGACAGCGATTTTACATTGGCACCTAGCGACAGAGTCGATATTTCCATTGTCGGTGTTGGTACACTGTCCAACACAATCGTACAGGGCTAGGCATCGCATTCGGGGACTCCGTTAATCGCCCAACGGGACTCTTGGAAAACCTTCTCCGCTCGCCCCAGATACTGTTATTTTGCTCAAAATCATGGGATAAATGCCCAAATGTCGTAATTCGAGCTTGAATGGAAGCAGGCCCGCACAACAATTGTTCTACACCTTGCCGCCGAACTAAAAAGATTCGGGACAAACCACCTCCACAATCCACCCCGGGTTGCTCCCCAAACACACTTTTTTCATTCCAAAAGGGAACAGAATGCGACAGCTCGCACTACTTTCACTATGCATTTGTGCTGCCGCTGCTCCGTGCAGCGCACTTGCTCAAGGCCAATTGTTGAATCCTCCTGGCCAAGCGACGAGCGCCCCGGATGAGGCAACTGCAAAGAAGAATGGTAGCTATGGAATCGGATTCGACATCGGCCGCAACATCCGCGCGGGAGGATTCACTCAGAAGGATCTGATTACCGAAGAAATCATGCGTGGTTTGATGGACGGTTGGACTGGCAAGGAGCCAACTGTAAAAATTGAAGATGTACAAGCCGCAATGCAAGTGCTTGTTCAGAAGATCATGGCTCGCAAGCTGGAAGCCAACAAGACCTACCTAGCCGAAAACAAGAAGAAGGAAGGATTCCAAAGCACGAATTCTGGACTTCAGTATCGTGTAATTACCCAAGGCACAGGCGCGACTCCGACGGCTTCTAGCCAAGTCTCTGTGCATTACGAGGGCAAGTTGACCAACGGGCGAATTTTTGACAGCTCAATCCAACGCGGTCAACCCGCAACCTTTGGCGTTAGTCAAGTCATCCCGGGCTGGACGGAAGCTTTGCTTCGGATGAAAGTCGGCGACAAATGGGAATTGGTCATTCCTTCCAACTTGGCCTACGGCGAGCGGGGATCACCAGGCGGAATCGGACCAAATGAGATTTTGATCTTCCAAGTTGAACTGCTGGAAGTGAAGTAAGTCGCCTCTGCGGCATTCGAAAAGTGATAAACACCCGTGCCTGAAAGCACGGGTGTTTTTGTTTCCGCAAGGCATTCTGCGGCTGGAATGCCGCCGACTGAACATCGGCCAGATGCGCACCTGAGGGCTTGCGCCCCATTAGCACCGGAGGGCTTGCGCCAACTCCGCTTGAAGCTAGATGACGCATGGGAATGGTGGCGGCAAAAGATTTGTTCTGGCGCAAGTCTGCCGCCGCAAAA